>NZ_JAMBLP010000011.1:0-115477 GCF_023336985.1 Marseilla massiliensis
GAAAAACGACAACACCCCCACTTTTTCGGGATTCTGTATTTTATGTAAGGCACAATGAGACTTGCGAAAGGTATACAACATTTGTGAAATGGATGCGAACAAGGGGAATGACAGTGCTGTCCGAACAGTATGAGATGTGGATGCGAACCCGCAAGAAGCTATGCAGTAACTCGCCATTGGAATCGCCAACTGCCGGACGCATCACCACAGCAAGCTGCCTGCCAACAGATTCCATTGTGCCCACCACTGTCCAATGGACCGCAATAAAAGCCAACAGTCGACAATGCCCGTGCCCTGGCCTACATGGCGGGCGGCATCGTCAACGCCACAATCATACCACTTCTGCAACGTAGCAAGAGCCGTCTGCTCGCCAGCCCTGGGCTGCCTGTCGGTGGCATTAAACCTGCAGCGGCCACAAACCTACATATCCAACCACCCTAACAAGGCAACAGGCACCACCAGACGGCGCACGCCTTAACCTAAGTAGCCCATTGCCGTCAAGCTATTTTCACCTTGTCTCCGTGCGGACAGCCCCTCCCTCCTTGCCAAAGGCATTGCCTGGCAATGGCGGCCATGGCCACTCGACACACATGCCGCAACACCGCTGCAAGCCCCACGCCATCATGATGGCAACACAAATCAAACATTGCGCCTACGCTCAATCTCACGGTTAATCTCGTCGATACGCTCGTCGGTGAGTTCGTAACGCGATATTATCATCAGGGCGACAACGAGCAAAGCCGCCAGTATGACAGCCACAAGCCACAGGATGCCCTGTTCAGCCAGCGGCGACTGTACGCTCTCGCTGCCCTTGTCGAAGCCCACAAAGGCCAGCACCATGCCCACAATGGCAACGGAAAGAAAGATGCTGAACATGGCCCGCTTGCCAACCTTCCGCTTGATGGCCGGAACCATTGGCATGAATATGAATGCAGGCACAGACCCCAGAGCCATGAAGTTGGCCACCTGCCCGGCGTCGGCATGTATGTTATATATCATGTAGTAAGAGCCTGCCGAGTTGCCCACGGCCATCATGGCAAACGCCGTCACGAAGAAGAAGGCCAGTATGCGCAGCGGCCTGTTGCGGAAGAACTCCGTCCAGAGGTCACTGAGCCTCACGTCGGCAGTCTCGTCGTCGCCCATCACCACACGCTCCCGCGTCTGGCTGAAACAGAAGAGCATAAGCGCCAGACCTGCCACAGCGTAAATAGTCATTGTCGTCAGCCATGCGTCCGACGAGGCCGCGGTGTTCATCTTCCCGTCGGGCGACAGCTTGGCCAAGAGCACCGGGATACCATAGGCCACGGCCAGTCCGCCGGTGTTTGCCAGCAACATCCTAACCGATGTGAGTATGGTTATCTCGTTGGTGTCACGAGTGAGCGAGGCATTCAGGGCTCCGTAAGGCACGTTTATCAGAGTGTATAGCATCGACAGCCCCACGTAAGTGACATAGGCATACAGCAGCGAACCGCTGTATCCGTTCCAGAAGCACATGATGGCGAAGCCCGACAGCGGCACTCCGGCAAAGAGCAGGTATGAGCGGTACTTGCCGAAGCGCGGCGAGTGCTTGTCGACAAATGTTCCCACTAAAGGGTCCCACACGAGGTCGACCACCCTCACTACGAGAAACATGAACGCCGCTGCCGACGGGTCAAGGCCGTAGACATTGGTGTAGTATATCAGCAAATACATGGAAATGGTCTGGTACACCAGGTTCTGTGCCAGGTCTCCTGCGCCAAACCCTATCCTCGTAAGCCAGCCCAGGCGGCAAAAGCCCTTGGCTTCATTCAAAGAAACAACAACGCTCATGGCTCGGCCTTTGTTTGTTCGTCAATGATAAACTGCGCCGCCATCCGCCCCATGGCCTCATACCCTTCGGCGTTAGGGTGCAGCCAGTCGCTTTGCCACTGCCTCCTGAGCTTTGCGGGGCATTCGCTGTCGCGCATCAGCATGTCGAAGTCGATAACCCCGTCAAAGGCCCCGCCAGTCCTTATCCACCTGTTGACGGTCTGCCTGGCGGCCTCCCTGAAGAAGCCCGCGTCGTAGAAACTGTTGCCAAACGGCGTTATTGTAGCCCCATACACCTTTATTCCGCGTTTGTGCGCCTTGTCCACAAACAGCTTGTAGGCCTCTATCAGCTCTCCTGCCCTGCGTTCACAGTTGCCTTGTGCTCCGCCTATGTCGTTGATGCCCTCAAATACGACTACCGCCTCAAGCCCGTTTTGCCCCAGTATGTCGGTGTCAAAGCGGTTCAGTGCCGTTGGGCCGAGCCCCCCGGCCACCACACAGTTGCCGCCAATGCCAAGGTTAAGCACCCCGATCCCGGAGGTCAGCGCGTTGCCGGCCAGTGCCTCGGCCATCCGGTCGGGCCACCTGTTCTGCCTGTCGGTGTCGCTGCCTCGCCCGTCGGTTATCGAGTTGCCCAGTATGGCAATGCTTTTCTTGCCGTCGGCCCTCACCTCCACAGCTGCGATGTTGAGCCACCGCTCCAAGCGCAATGCCCCGTTGAAAGAGCGCCGGGGCCTGCCCTCACCCTTAACGACATACGACGTGGTACGCGAGCCCCTGTGCCCCGTGGCCTTGGCCGACACCGCCCCATAGCTGATGGTTATGGCCAGCAGCTGCAACGGCTTGAGGCCGTAGGCCAGGGCGTCGCTCGTCACGGTCTTGCCTGGTTCTATAGTTACGGCCTTCCTCCCGCCGAAATACAGGCTGCGGGCCGTCTTCCTGTCAACGTCCGACGAGTCGCGCGTGTCGGCCACCCATACCGAGCGAATCTCTATTGGTTTCTCACTGAACTCGTTCGACAGCCTCAACCTTATCTCCCGGCCCCCCGTCGACACCTTAACCACTTGCCTTATGGAGCTGTTGGCCAAGTCCAGATTGTCCGGCAGGTCGTTTTTCCCCACCGGCTCTATAGCTGTGGCCCACGTTCCTGCCCACTTGCCGTCGGCGGCATGCGCCATCATGGCAAGAAGCAACAGCATGACAGATACATAATGTCTCATTCTTGTTTTTTTGTTTGGTTTACATCGCGAAGTTAATCACTAATTCCGCATGAGGCTTGCAAGCGTGTTCCGTATTGTTTGCTATTTGTTTCATGCCGCAAAATAAAAGCCGTTTCATGGCCTCACTGTCCTTAAGTATTGCTAATTTCGCGGAGAAACGAATAACATACCTAAAATTAGAAATGATAAAAAGACAATCTTTCATCAGGCAAATGGCCGTGTCGGCCCTGCTATTCGTGGTGTCGGCCATGGCCGGCGCCCCCCGGTTCGTGAGTTTCACGGGCGGCGGCCTGCTGCTTAACGACGGCCGCGTAACCATCGACCTTGACCCTGCCGACCTCAAGGGCGTGTCGATAGCCGCCCGCAACCTGGCCACCGACATCGGCAAGGTGTGCGGCGCCGAGGCCACGATGGGCCGGCATGCCGACGCCAAGATCGTTGTCGGCACCATAGGCCACTCTGCAGGCATCGACCGCCTGGCCAGCCTCGGTGTGATAAACGCCAAAGACCTGAAGGGCAAGTGCGAGAAATACATCATAACCACCACCGGCAACCAGGTGGCCATTGCCGGCTCCGACCGCCGCGGCACCATCTACGGCATATACGAGCTGTCGAGGCAGATTGGCGTCTCGCCGTGGTATTGGTGGGCTGACGTGCCTGTCGAGCACCACGAGCGAATTTATATAAAAGGTGGCACATACACCGACGGTGAGCCGGCCGTGCGTTACCGCGGCATATTCCTCAACGACGAGGCCCCCTGCCTCACCTCGTGGGTGAAGAACACCTACGGCACCGACTATGGCGGCCACGACTTCTACGCCCGTGTGTTCGAGCTGCTGCTGCGCCTCAAGGCCAACTTCATGTGGCCGGCGATGTGGGGATGGAGCTTCTATGCCGACGACCCGCTCAACAGCAAGACTGCCAACGAGATGGGCATCATCATGGGCACGTCGCACCACGAGCCCATGGCGCGCAACCACCAGGAATGGGCACGCCACCGCAAGCAGTACGGGGCGTGGAACTATGAGACCAACCAGAAGGTCATCGACGACTTCTTCCGCCTCGGTGTTGAGCGCGCCAAAGACGCCGAAGACCTGATAACCATCGGCATGCGTGGCGACGGCGACGAGCCCATGGGCGGCGAAGACCGCAACGACAGCGAGTACAAGACCAAAGACGAGCGCAACATAGCCCTGCTGCGCAAGATTTTCAAGAACCAAAGGGCCATCATTGCCGAAGCCACCGGCCGCCCTGCCAAGGAGAGGCCACAGGTCTGGGCCGTCTACAAGGAGGTGCAGAGATACATGGCGAAGGGACTGAAGGCGCCCGACGACGCCATAGTGCTGCTGTGCGACGACAACTGGGGCGACGTGACCCGCCTGCCCAACGCCAGCGAGCGCAAGCGCAAAGGCGGATGGGGCATGTATTACCATGTAGACTATGTGGGAGCGCCCCGCAACTCAAAGTTCCTCAACGCCACGCCAATACAGAACATGTGGGAGCAGCTGCACCTCACCTACGAATATGGTGTCGACAAGCTGTGGGTACTGAACGTGGGCGACCTCAAGCCAATGGAGTATCCCATCGACATGTTCCTGAGCATGGCATGGAACCCGCGCCGCTTCAACGCCGGCAACCTGCTCGACCACACGCGCGAGTTCTGCGCCCAGCAGTTTGGCGAGGCCCACGCCGACGAGGCAGCGCGGCTGCTCAACCTGTGCTGCAAGCTCAACGGCCGCTCTACGGCAGAGATGCTCGATGCCGGCACCTACAACCTCGACAAGGGCGAGTGGGACGAAGTGGTGGCCGAATACACCGAGCTTGAGGCCGAGGCACTGGAGCTGTACACCAGGCTCCGCCCCGACCAGCACGACGCTTACCGCGAACTGATTCTCTTTCCCATCCAGGCCATGGCCAACCTCCACCGCATGTATCGCGCCCAGGCCATGAACAACAGGCTCTACGAGGCCGGCAACCCCGACGCCAACGTATGGGCCGACCGCTGCGAGCGCTTCTTCAGGCGCGACTCGGCTCTCTGCGCACAATACAACAACGAGCTGGCCGGAGGCAAATGGCGTGGCATGATGATACAGAAGCACATAGGTTCCACATCGTGGAACGACGATTTCCCCCACGACATCATGCCACGGGTATACCGTATGGCTGCCGGCGGGCAGGGCGGCTACGTGTTCGAGGGCTCCGATGGCGTGGTGAGCATCGAGGCCGAGCACTATTTCTGCAAGCGCGACGCAAAAGAGGCATGCTGGACAAACATACCCCACATGGGCCGCACCCTGGGCGCCATGGCCCTCATGCCCTACACCAAGCCTACCGACGGGGCCGAATTGACATACAAGTTCGGCGGCATTGGCGGCGTGAAGACAGTGAAGGTGCACGTCGTTGTCAAGTCAACGCTCGACTTCCAGGTCAAGGGCGGCATGACATACGAGGTGAGCCTCGACGGCGGCGATGCCGTAAGCGTCAACTTCAACAGCCGGCTCAACGAGAACCCCGAAAACGTCCACTCGGTTTATTACCCCACCGTGGCGCGCAGGGTGGTCGAAAGCACCGTCACGCTGCCCGTGGGCCCCGACAGCCTCCACACCCTCACACTGAGGCCAAAAGACCCGGGCATCGTGTTTGAAAAGGTGGTGGTCGACGCCGGAGGCTACGTTCCGCAGTTCCTCTTCGGCAAGGAGTCGGGCAAGAGGGTGGCCGCAGGCCGCCGATAAACAAGCCACAATCGGATTGCAGGCACATTTAAATAGTTGATTATACTTTGTTTCTTCGGTATGGGCGCATCGCAATTAACGCGCCCATACCATTTCAACCAACCGTCGGCATGCCTGCATCTGTAACGAATATTCGTGGCACTACAACACCTCGCCCACCATCGTAACGCCCGTTAGCGGCCACCCTCAGCGGCCGGCCCTGAGCCACAGGCTTACAATACGGCCCTTTCGGCCGGCCCGAACGGCCCGTATCGACAGCCGGAACGGCTCGTTTCACGTCATCATACGGCCCGTTTCATGCAGCGCCACCTTGCCCACTGACTACCATAACAGTTTCAACCTTGGCGAAGAGGTAATATGGGAGCCAGCGAGTTGCGCCGTGAGCGAGCCGTAGAGCTGGCTTTCGAGGGTCACCGTTTCGTTGACCTGCGACGGTGGATGCTGCTAACCGAACGGCCGTACACGCTGAAAAAGGCCGTATTCTTCGACCGCGACCCCAAGGGCGTAGACTATGACAACCCGCAAGACGCTCATGTATTGAACATCAGGGAGGAAATTCTTTTCGAGCGCAAGTACCAAGACAGGCACTACTGGCTACCGTTCTTACGCGACGACGTGATGATGTACGAGAGCTTTGGCCAGAACCCCGGCTGGAACTGACGGCGGGCCAATACAAATTAAAGCACAGCTTTACGATACGCAAACGATAGGTTTATGTAACAAGGGTGCCGCAGAAGCGGCATCCTGAACCAGAAAACAGTAACAATGAAACGAAAAGACTTATATATCAGAGCCATGATTTCGATTATGACGGCGGGCTGCCTTACCGAGGCCATGGCGAGGGAAGTGACAGACAGCGTGGGTGTCAGCAATGGCGAAACGGTAAACGTGGCGTTCGGGCAGGCCGACAAGCGTGACCTGATGGGAGCCGTGTCGACAGTGAACGTGGCCGAACTGTTGGAGAAAGACTACCACACCGGCGCGACCGACGACCTCAACGCCATCATAGGCGGTTACTCCGGCACCATATGGGGACAATGGCCCCTTATCATCATTGACGGCATTCCACGCAACGTAACCGATGTCAATGCCACCATGGTCGAGACGGTGACCGTGCTAAAGGGCGCAAGCGCGGTGGCCCTCTACGGCAGCCGTGGGGCCAAGGGGGCGATTATCATCACAACAAAGCGTGGAAAGGTGTCGCGAATGCACATCGACGTACGTGCCAACGTTGGCCTGAAAGTGCCCAAGGCATTCCCCAAGTACCTTGACGCTGCCAGCTACATGGCCCTATACAACGAGGCGTGCCGCAACGACGGAATAAACGAGCGGTATGATGCCACCACCATCTACCAGACCGCACGCCACTCAAACCCTTACCGTTATCCAGACCTCGACCTATACAGCTCTGACTACCTGCGCAAGTTCACCACCACGGCCGACGCCACAGGCGAGGTTTACGGAGGTTCGAAAAGCACCCAGTATTACGTCAACTTCGGCATGAACTATGCCAACGAACTTGTAAAGCTGGGCGAGGCCGACAAGAACAACACAAAGAACTTCTATGTGCGCACCAACGTTGACATGCGCATAACCGACTGGCTCAAAGCGCAAGTCAATGTCGCCGTGAACGTGCAAGACCGCTACTGGGGCCGAGACGACTTCTGGAACACAGCCTCTACGCTGCGGCCCAACTGGTTCGCGCCACTGCTGCCCATCGACCAGATGGATCAGAACAACTCTGCCATACGCGACATCATCAGCACGAGCAGCCACATAATTGACGGCAAGTATCTCTTGGGAGGCACCTCCACCGACCTGAGCAACAACCTGGCCACAACCATGGCTGCGGGCTACGTGAAGTACCGCACACGCAACTTCATGTTCGACGTCAACATCGGGGCCGACCTGAGCATGCTTCTCAAGGGCCTGTCGTTCAAGACAGTGTTCGGAGTTGACTACGAGAACTATTATTCCGAGGCATACAAAGTGGACTATGCCGTGTACGAACCCACGTGGTCTAACGTCAACGGCCGTGACATGATAACATCACTTAAGAAGTATAACGAAGACACGGCATCGTCAAACGAGTACCTTGGTGACAGCAAATACAGGCAGACCATCACCTTCAGTGCCCAATTCGACTACAACCGAACGTTCAACGACTCGCACAACGTGTCGGCCACCCTGCTTGGTTGGGGCTACCAGACACAACAGTCAACCGACGCCAACCACGGCAGTTCCGAATACCACCGCACAAGCAATGTAAACCTGGGCCTGCGTGCAGCATATAACTATCAGCACCGTTACTACTTCGACTTCACCGGTGCCATGGTACACTCGGCAAAGTTGCCCGAGGGCAACCGCAATGCGCTGTCTCCCACGGTGGCGCTGGGATGGCGCGTAAGCCAGGAGAAATGGTTTGCCGAAAACGTGGCGTTTGTCGACGACCTGAAGCTAACGGCCTCATTCGCCAACCTGCACGAAGACTTGGACATAAACAACTACTACCTCTACCAGGGATACTACGACACCAAAGGAGGGTGGTATCAATGGCACGACAGCTCGGCAGGCGGCTACACGGCCAGCCAGAAACTTGGCAGCAACCCCAACCTCACATTCGTCACACGCAAGGAAATGCGCTTCGGACTGGAGGCTTCACTCTTCGACAGGCTGCTGACCATTGACGCCAACTATTTCCGCTACGTGATGGACGGCGGCCTGGCCACCGGCAACAATACGGTTTATCCCTCATGGTTCAGTTACAGCAACGTCAACTTCCTGCCCAATATCAATTTCAACAAAGACAGATACTCGGGCTTCGACTTCACTGTCAACCTTCACAAAAAAGTGGGCCAGGTGGATGCCAGCCTGGGGTTGGCAGGCATGTACTGCACAGCCGAGGCTACAAAACGTGACGAGGTTTACAGCGACAAGTACCAGTACCGTGTTGGCAACCCGCTCAACTCTCAGTGGGGATATGTCTGCGAGGGCTTTTTCGACAGCCAGGCCGACATAGCAGCCCACGCACAGCAGACCTTCGGCTCTGTCAAGCCTGGCGACCTGAAATACAAAGACGTCAATGGCGACAACGTGGTCGACTCCCGCGATCAGGTGAACCTCGGCCGTGGCACGAGCCCTTTCACGTATGGCATCAACCTCACCTTGAAGTGGAAAGACTTCACGCTGTTTGTTGCCGGGACAGGCCAGACAGGAGCAAAAGGCTTCAAGAACTCCGACTATTACTGGGTTAGAGGGTCACGCAAATACTCTGAGGTGGTGATGGGCCGGTGGACAGAAGACACCAAGGCCACTGCCACATTCCCGCGCCTGAGCACCACCGACAACAGCAACAACTTCCGCAACTCCACGTTCTGGCTGTACTCAACAGACCGCTTCGACCTCAACAAGGTTCAGATCACCTACGACCTGGGCAAGAGCATGTTCAAGCCGGGCATGCTTGTCAAGGGGCTCATCGTATATGTCAGCGGCGAGAGCCTGCTCACCATTGCCAAGGAGCGCAAGCACATGGAGCGCAACATTGGTGGCGCACCCTACACCCGCAACTTCAGCATCGGCTTAAAAGCACAATTCTAACAACCGGAAACTATGAAGAAAAATATCATCATGCTGGTAACGGGCATCGTTATGCTGTCGGGATGCGACGACCTGTTCTCACCAGCCATAGACAATTTCAAAGACCAAGAACAGGTAAACTCCAGCTCTGAGTATGCCCAGGGCATGCTGCTCAACTGCTATAGAATAATACCGGGCTACTATAGCGACACCGACTACGCCACCGACGATGCCGTGACCAACCAGAAGGGCAACCCATACCTAAACATGGCAACAGGCAACTGGACGGCCGCCGACAACCCTGTGAACTTCTGGAACCAGGGCTACAACACCATAAACGTGCTCAACAGGTTTATTGCCAACATAGACAACGTAAAGTGGGCCGACGACGAAGAGCCGGCCCGGTTGTTCAGAATGCGCGTAACGGGTGAGGCTTATGGTCTCAGGGCCCTGTTCTACTACTATCTGCTGAGAAACCACGCCGGCATCACTGACGACGGACAGCTCATGGGCGTGCCTTTGTTTACCACGTTCCTAAGCTCTGACGCCAACTTCAACATGCCTCGCGCCACATTCTCGGAGTGCGTAAGGCAGATTATCTCCGACCTCGACTCAGCCGAGGCCAAACTGCCCGAGGAGTATGAGAACATAAACAGCGACAGCGACATACCCGCCAAATACCTGGGAATAACCAAGCGGAAGGAAGTATACAACAGGGTGATGGGGCAATACGCCCGCCAGTTGTTCAACGGCATCATTGCCAAGGCCATACGCTCCAGGGTTACGCTGCTGGCCGCAAGCCCAGCCTTCAAGGGCGACCAGCAAGCCTGGGGAACTGCCGCCGACGCTGCAGCTGCAGTCATCGACCATGTCGGCGGGGTTGACGGCTTGGCCGCAAATGGCGTAACTTACTATTGCAACACCACCGAAATCGACGCCCTGAAGGAGGGTGTCAACCCCAAGGAGATACTTTGGCGCGAGAATATACAGACCGCCGACGACTCGCAGGAGCAGAACAACTATCCGCCGTCATGGTTTGGCAAGGGCATGATGAACCCCACGCAAAACCTTGTCGACGCTTTCCCAATGGCCAACGGCTATCCCATCAGCAACCCGAAGAGCGGATACAACGCCGAAGACCCATACTCAGGCCGCGACCCGAGGCTGTCTAAGTACATCTTCTACAACGGCAGCAAGGGCACAGCCGACGATGGCACAGGCACGTCGCACGACGTTGCCATCCTCACCGGCTCGCTCTCCGGCACCGACGACGGCATCAACGTGAAGGAAACGTCAACCCGGACGGGCTACTACATGAAGAAACGCCTGCGCATGGACGTCAACTGCAACCCTTCGTCAAACATGAAAAAGCCTCATTACATACCACGTGTGAGATACACCGAGATGTTCCTCAACTACGCCGAGGCAGCCAACGAGGCCTACGGGCCAACCGGTCGAGGCGGGCATGAATACTCGGCATACGACGTGATAAAGGCCATACGCAAGCGAGCTGGCTTGGCCAAAGGTCAAGAAGACGCCTATCTCGAGGAGTGTAAGGACGACAAAGACAAGATGCGCCAGCTCATACGCAACGAGAGGCGACTGGAACTGTGCTTCGAGAGCTTCCGCTTCTGGGATCTCAGGCGTTGGAACTCCACGCTGACCGAGACTGCCCGGGGCATGGATGCCAACGCCGGGGCATACCATCCGTTTGATGTCGAGCAACGTGCGTTTGCCGACTACATGACGTTCTGCCCCATACCATATTCCGAGATACTGAAATATGACGCACTGAAGCAAAACAAAGGCTGGAAATAACACTTAACACAACAATCAATGATACACTACAGACATACACTATTGGCGGCATTGGCCGCGATGGCACTGACGGCCTGCGACAACGGCAACCCTGTGTTCGACGACTTCGATTACCAGACGGCATACTTCGCCCACCAGGTTGTGGGTCGCACTGTGACCTTAGGCAACAACGACGAGGTCGACGTGACTCTCGACAACCAGCACAAGGTGCAGATACAAGCCACCATGGGCGGGGCCTACAGCAACCCAAACAATATTATAATAAAGGTGAGCGTCGACGACAGACTCTGCGATGGACTCTTCTTTGACGCCTCGACTGGCGGCAACAAGGTGCTGCCCATGCCAAGAGAATACTATACCCTGGCTTCCGACAAGATAAGCATACCTGCCGGGAAGCCGCGAGGTGGGGTCGACGTGCAGCTCACCGACGCCTTCTTCAACGACCCCAAAGCCCTGGAATTCAACTATGTCATACCTCTGGTCATGACCGATGCGATGGGAGTAGACTCTATACTGAGAGGCAAGCCTCTGGTCGACAATCCCGACCGCATGGTTGGCGGCAACTGGAGCGTGCAGCCCCGCGACTACGTGCTCTACGCCATCAGGTATGTAAACCCATACCAAGGCTCGTACCTGCGCCGTGGCACAGACGCCATAACCAAAGCCGACGGCACCAAAGCCACCGCCGTGCGCCACGCGCAATACGTTGAAAACGACGAGGTTGTGTTCACCTCGACCATGGGTCTGAACAAGACCATGCTACCCATAACCGTAAAGAAAGACGACGGCAACGCCGTTACGTTCAACCTCACGCTTACGTTCAGTGCCGACGGCACATGCTCAGTGACATCTGACAATGCCGATTACGAAATATCGGGCAACGGAAAGTTCGTAAGCAAAGGCGAGAAACACAGTATGGGAGGAAAGGACAGAGACGGACTGTACCTCGACTACAAAGTGAGACTGAAAAACCACGGCAACCTGGAGTATGCCACCAAAGACACCCTTGTGCTTAGAAGCAGAGAGGTGAAGATGCTATACCCCACCGTGACAAAGAAGTAGAATAAAAGTTATTTGACATGAACTCTTTAGGCAAACTTGCGATATTGGCCTTGGCTATAGACTTGACGTCGTGCGCCGACGACGGGCCTTTCAACTCGGGCATGGCGTTCAACCGCCCCGACGAGGTCGCCATGGCCGACTACCTCAACAGCTATGGCGTGCTGAAAAGCTACGTCGACCGCTCGCGACACCCCGCCTTAAAGCTCGGGATAGGCCTGCCGGCAAATGACCTGACCGAAGGCACTGGCCTCAACAGTCTCGTTATCACCAACGCCGACGAGGCAGTGACAACAAGCGGCTTGGGCCATAAGGACATCATCGGCAACGACGGCACAGTCGGCGCGTATGCCGTGACCGATCTCGTGGCCGCGGCCAAGGATGCCGGCACAGGCATATTCGGCCATGCCCTGTGCGGCCACGACATCAACAACACGGCGTACCTATATTCGGCCATAGCACCGATACCTGGCACTGAGCACCCGGGCACTGCCATGTTCTTCGACTTCGAGGCACAACCGCTTGGGTCGGCCTTCCGACTGTCAGGCAACTCGGGCACGGCAACGGTGGTCGACGACCCTGTGGGCAAGAACGGACATGTGCTCCACATCAAGGATGCGGCCTACGACTCTTACCCTGTGTTTGACATCAGCCTGCCCGAGGGGGTTACATTGGGCGACTGCAAGACTCTCGTGCTCGACATGAAAGCTCCCGGCTCAGGAGGACTTTACGGACAGGGAATGAGAATGCGAGTGGGTGTAGGCGGAGATTACTCGCCATACAACTCGCCCTACGGCTTCGGATGCCAAGGCGACGCATGGGGCAAGGAACTGATTCGCCTCGACTTCGCAGCCCTCAACCTTTCGGCCGAACAGATGAAGCTCTCATCTTTCGAACTGGCTGTAGGGTCGAAGACGGGCAAGGCCGACTACTACATTGACAACATCTACATCGACTGGTCGGTGGGCGAGCCTCCCTATTACTATACGGCCGAGGAGAAACGCGACACTCTGACCAAGGCGCTCGACGCCTATCTTGCAGGAGTGATGAAGGCCGCCGGTGGCTACATCAGGTCATGGGACGTTTTGGATGAACCCATGTCTGACGACGGGCGTTACATGCTTAGGTCGGCCAACAATGACAACAAGGCCGACAAAGACACCTTGACCAACGTCTACTGGGCCGACTACCTGGAGGATAACTATGCCCGCATGGTGGTGGCCAGCGCCCGCAAGTACTACAAAGACAACGGCGGCGAGGGCGAGCTGACTCTATTCGTAAGCGAAAGCAACCTTGAGAAGAACGGGACTGAGAAGCTCGACCGCCTTGTCAGGATGATAGCCAAGTGGGAGGCCGACGGCGTAACAAAAGTCGACGGCATCGGGGCCAAGCTCCACCTTGCCTGCTCGCTGTCGGCCGAGAAACAGAAGCAGAATGAGGCCGACATATCGGCACTACTGACAAAGCTGAAAGACACGGGCCGGATGATACGCATCGCCGAACTCGACATCCGCCTTGAAGACGAGCACGGACAGCAGATAGAAGCCGGGGCCATCACTTTCGAGCAAAGGCTTAAGGTGGCCGACTACTACAACTATGTGGTCAGGAAATACCTTGAGACAATTCCCGGGCCGCAACAGTATGGCATAGCTCTGTCAAATGTCACCGACAACGCCAGAGGACTGTGGAATGGGCTTCACATGCGCAACGCCTCATACATGGGCGTGGCCGACGCCTTGGCCGGAAAAGGTGTTACCGACAACTCTATACAATGACTTTTACAATGAAAACGAATAAGAGAAAACACTTAATGGAAGGTATGGCGGTGCTTGCCGTAAGCATCGTTACGGCCTTCGGCATGTGGTCGTGCTCCGACGACGACACCATCAGTGCGGCACTCACAGAGCCTCTGTCGTTTGTCAGCGACAGCATTGCTGTCGACTATACGGCGGGCTCGGCCACGGCTGTGGTCGAGAGCGACGGCAGTCATTACCGCATAGAACATTCGGACAACGGTGTCATCACCGCAGTGAGAGCCGTGAGCGGAGGCAGCCGGGAGGGCGGAAGGCGGTTTGACAAAGTGAGGATTGAGTATGCCGAGAATGCCTCTGACGAGGCGAGGCAGGCCACACTGGCACTCATCGGGGCCGACGGCAAAGCCAAAAGTTCCCTCACCCTAACCCAGAAACCTAAGTATGAGACTGTAGATGTGACCACCGACATAAGCATCACCCACCAACACGTGACCGGATTCGGAGGCATGTACAACCCGTCGATATGGGTAGCTCCCGCCGACCGCATTTCGGCCGGCGAGCTGGAGCGCATGTACTCGCCGTCGGGCCTGGGCTACAACATCCTCAGGCTAATGATTTACCCCGACGAGAACAGATGGGCCGACGATGTCGACGGCGCAAGGCGGGCACAGGCCCTCGGCGCCATCATTTTCGCCTGCCCGTGGGACTGCGGCGACGAGCGGGCCGACAAGGTGACCGTCAACGGCAAGTCGCTCAAGCACCTACGAGCCGACAAGTATGCCGACTATGCTGACCACCTGGTAAGCTACGTCGACTTCATGCGGCAAAACGGGGTCGGCATATACGCCATTTCGGTGCAAAACGAGCCCGACATGGACTTCACCTATTGGTCGCCTGCCGAGATTGTCGACTTCACAAAGCGCTTCGGCCAGAAGATAAGGGCCGCAGGCACAAGACTGATGGGCCCGGAGTCGTGCGGATACAACCCCGACTATACCGATGCCGTGCTGACCGACGCCGAAGCCATGGCACAGACCGACATCTTGGCCGGCCATTTATACCAGGGATTCTTAGACACCACGCAGCCCTACACTGCCCAACGGCGCAAATATGTGTGCGGACTGTACGACAATCACCTCAAGGCAGCTGGAAAGACGTGGTGGATGACGGAGCACCTTTTCAACGACGGGCAGAACAAGGACAACGCCGACAACTACCTCGAGTTCCAGAAGTGGACATACAGCCTCAACCATCTGGCTCTGGAGATGCACCATTGTATGGAAGGCAACTGCTCGGCTTATGTATATTGGTACCTGAAACGGTTCTACGGCATGATTGGCGACAACGACCCGGAGCGCAACACCACGCCAGAGGGCGAGCCCACCAAAAACGGCTACATCATGGCTCACTACGCCAAATATGCCAAGGGTATGGACCGCATTGAGGCCTCTGCGGCGGCCCCCGACCTTCTGGTCACGGCCTACGCCAACGCCTCGCGCACTGAAATGACACTCGTGGCCATCAATATGGGCGATGGTTTCAGGTGCCTGAGCATACAACTGCCATCGGCCGAAGCCACGGCCGAGGCTGTTGAGACCAACGATACTGTCGACATGGCCGATGCCCACGCGCAAGTGAAAGGTGGCAAGGCTCTGGTGCGCATGTCGGGCAAGGGCATCGTGTCTGTACGGATAAAAATGTAATTTCTACAGGGCATCGCTACACCACAGGTGGCGTTTGCCTGATATATTGCCGCCCTCCCGCCTGCCTCACTGGCAGGCGGGAGGATGGCTTTTGCCAAAAGATGGCAGCCCGCCACTGCGCCACCGCGCCATGTGCCCACACCTGTGCACCGACAGGAGGCAGGCAGAAGTTTGTTGGCAAAGCTGCGGTTTCTCAAGTATTTAGGTTATATTTGCATGTCATAAGCTGCCTGCGGGCCGTTGCGGGAACCACTACCAGCCACTCGCCCGCCGCCAAAGAGACACCATGACAGGCAATACAAATAAAGACGCTAAACATGAAAAAAAACTTACTGGCATTCATCGCCATGACCTTATGCGCCTGCACATGGGCTGGCGAGCTCAGGCTATGGTACTCGCAGCCTGCCCGGGCATGGACTGAGGCCCTGCCCATAGGCAACTCCCGCCTCGGCGCCATGGTATTCGGCGGCACCGAGAAGGAGGAACTGCAACTAAACGAAGAGACTTTCTGGGCCGGCTCGCCTTACAACAACGACAACCCCAACGCACTCTACGTGCTGCCGGCTATAAGGAAACTTGTGTTCTCCGGCAAGAACAACGAGGCCCAGAGACTTGTCGACGCCAACTTCCAGACTGGGAAGAACGGCATGAGCTACCTCACCATGGGCAGCGTCTTCATGACATTTCCCGGCCACGGCAACGCCTCACGCTACCGAAGGGACCTCGACATAGGCAGGGCCGTGTCAACCACCACCTACGAGGTGGCAGGAGTGAGCTACACTCGCACAGCCTTTGCTTCGTTGGCCGACAATGTGATAATAATGAACATCAGGGCCGGAAAGGACAAGGCGCTGAACTTCACCATCGGATACGACGCCCCGCTGCGCCATGAAGTGCGGGCCGAAGGCGAAAAGTTGCACATAACATGCCACGGGCGCGACCAGAAGGGCGTGAAGGGATGCCTGAGGGCTGCCTGCCTTATAGGCGTAAAGACCGACGGTCAGACCGATGGCTGCGGCGAGACGCTGAGCGTGAGCCACGCCACTACGGCCACGATATACATTTCGGCCACCACCAACTATGTGAGCTATCGAGACACGAGCGCCGACGAGCGTGCCAAGGCAGCCCTATACCTCGACAAGGCCATGCAAACGAGATATGACGAGGCCGTTAGGCGGCACGTGGCGCGATACAGGTCGATGTTCGACAGGGTGAGCCTCGACCTGCCAGGCTCTGCGGCCTCGCTCGCCGAGACACCGAGGCGGCTTGCCAACTACGCCGATGGGAATGACGAAGACTTGGCCGCGCTGCTCTTCCAATACGGGCGTTACCTGCTCATATCATCGTCGCTGCCTGGCGGCCAGCCCGCCACGCTTCAGGGTATATGGAACAACAGCGTGGCAGCGCCTTGGGACAGCAAGTACACTATAAACATTAACACCGAGATGAACTACTGGCCCGCAGAGGTGACCAACCTCAGCGAGTGCCACGAGCCTTTGTTCGACATGCTCAAAGACCTGTCTGTCACCGGGGCGCAGACCGCCCGCACCATGTATGGCTGCCGCGGGTGGACGGCCCATCACAACACCGACCTGTGGCGCATAGCGGGCTTGGTAGACTTCGCCGCGGCAGGCATGTGGCCAAGCGGTGGGGCCTGGCTGGCACAGCACCTGTGGCAGCACTATCTGTTCACGGCCGACACTGGTTTCCTGCGCAAATATTACCCCGTGCTGAGGGGCACGGCACTGTTTTTCCTCGACTTCCTCACAGAGCACCCCTACGGTCGGCATCTTGTGGTGGCACCGTCTATATCGCCTGAGCACGGCCCCGTGACTGCCGGATGTACAATGGACAACCAGATTGTATTCGACGCACTCGGCAACACCCTGCTTGCGGCTGGCATAGTGGGCGAACGGCAGTCGCTGAAAGACTCGCTCAGGCTGGCCATGGGCAAGTTGCCGCCAATGCGCATCGGACGGAACAACCAGTTGCAAGAGTGGTTGGACGACATTGACGACCCGGACGACAAGCACCGGCATATATCCCATCTCTACGGGCTCTACCCCAGCAACCAAATTTCGCCACGGCTCAACCCACTGCTGTTCGAGGCGGCAAAGACGACACTCGGGCAACGCGGCGACCAAGCCACGGGATGGAGCATTGGCTGGAAGATAAACTTCTGGGCGCGCATGCTCGACGGGGAGCATGCCTACCGCATAATAAGCAACATGCTCCGGCTGCTGCCATCCGACAAAGAGGCTGCCGACCATCCCGACGGACGCACATACCCCAACCTTTTCGACGCTCATCCGCCATTCCAAATCGACGGCAATTTCGGATTCACAGCAGGGGTGGCCGAGATGCTTGTGCAGAGCCACGACGGGGCGGTGCAACTGTTGCCGGCCCTGCCTCGGGCATGGGACAAGGGCAGCGTCAGGGGGCTAAAGGCCCGGGGCGGTTTCGAGGTGAGCATGGCGTGGTACGGAGGCAAGCTGGCATCGGCAAAAATAACATCGGCCAGGGGTGGAACGCTGCGCCTGCGCTCATACGTGCCACTGAAAGGCAAGGGCCTGAGGCCCGCCAATGGGCCCTGCCCCAACCCTTTCCTCGCCCCGGCTGCCATCGCCACGCCTGAGGTCTCAGCCATGGCAACACCGAGCATGCCTTCGCTGACAAAAGTCTACGAGTATGACATTGACACCGCGGCAGGCCGTTCTTACGTTGTTAGACGCAAGGCAGAGGCCCGCCAATGACGACATTACATGCAACAACACGCAACATCAACAGACATATACCAATATGAAAAGAACAAGAATGCTTATTATCGCTGCCTTGATGTCGCTCGCGGCAAGCGCGCAAGGAGTAAATGAAAGCCGTATCGTGACCGACACCATACAGAGCAAAGTGCTCGGCGTGAAGCGTGCGTATACCGTATTGCTGCCCAAAGGCTTCGACTCCGGAGACACAAGGCGCTACCCCGTGCTCTACCTCCTTCACGGGATGTGGGGCAAAAACGACGACTGGGTGTCACAGGGGCGGCTGAAGGATGTGGTCGACAGGCTCGTGGCCAGCGGCGAGGCCAGACCGATGGTCATCGTTACACCCGACGCCGGTGGCGGCGACCCTAACGTCTACCAGAACGGATACTTCGACATGGATGGCTGGAAGTACGAGACGTTCTTCTTCACCGAGCTCGTGCCATTCATCGAAAAGCAATTCCGCACAGGCGGAAGCAAGGCCAACCGCGCCATTGCCGGTCTGTCAATGGGTGGCGGCGGCGCCACGGCATATGGACTCAGGCACCCCGACATGTTCTGCGCCGTATATGCCATGAGCGCCTTGATGGACATACCCGATGGCCGGGAGACCGATGCAGAAAAGCCCGACGGAAAGCTGGCCAAGCTCACGAGGTCGGTCATCGACCATAGCTGCGTGCGGTTCGTGGCAGAGGCCGACAGCCAGTCCAGAGAAAGGCTTCGCTCCGTGCAGTGGTTTGTCGACTGCGGCGACGACGATTTTCTGCTCGACCGCAACATCGACTTCACCCGGGCCATGCGCCATGCCGCCATCCCCTGCCAGTTCAGGGTTAGGGACGGCGTGCACGACTGGGAGTATTGGCACACCGCCCTTTACCTCTGCCTGCCTTTCGTAAGCCGCAATTTCTCTGCCCAATAAACACCCAACCCTATCCATACAGAAAAAATGAGACACATATTTTCGCTTTCCGTGGCGGCACTGTCGGCCGCCACGGCATTGGGCCAAAGCCCTATCATACAGACAAAGTATACGGCCGACCCCGCCCCACTGGTAGCCAACGACACCATCTACCTTTACACCACCCACGACGAGGACGACGCCGAGGGCTTCAAGATGAAAGACTGGCTGCTGTACACGTCGACCGACATGGTGAACTGGACAGACCACGGGGCCGTGGCATCGCTCAACGACTTCGCCTGGGCTAAGCACGACAATGGGGCGTGGGCCGAACAGGTGGTGTACAGAAACGGAAAATACTACATGTACTGCCCCATCCACGGAAACGGCATTGGCGTTCTCGTGGCAGATTCGCCATACGGACCATTCAAAGACCCGCTGGGCAAGCCTCTCGTATGGCAGCGTGAGCACTGGGACGACATAGACCCCACGGTGATGATCGACGACGACGGGCAGGCTTACATGTACTGGGGAAACCCCAACGTCTACTACGTGAAACTGAACA
Organism: Marseilla massiliensis; assembly: GCF_023336985.1. NCBI lineage: Bacteria > Pseudomonadati > Bacteroidota > Bacteroidia > Bacteroidales > Prevotellaceae > Marseilla > Marseilla massiliensis. The sequence continues at coordinate 19,870 of NZ_JAMBLP010000011.1, forward strand.
AAGACATGATTTCTTACTCTGGAAACATTGTCAAGCTCGACAAGAGGCCCGAACACTACCAGGAAGGGCCGTGGGTGTACAAGCGGCAAGGGCAATACTACATGGCCTTCGCCTCTACATGCTGCCCCGAGGGCATCGGCTACGCCATGAGCGACAGCCCCACCGGGCCGTGGCAGACACGAGGCTACATAATGCGGCCCACCGACAAGTCGAGGGGAAACCATCCGGGCATTATCGACTACAAGGGTTCGTCGTATGTCTTCGGGCTTAACTACGAGCTGCTGCATCTGGAGACCATGGAGCACAAAGAGCGCCGCTCGGTGGCTGTGGCCAAGATGCACTACAACGCCGACGGCACCATCGAGGAGGTGCCTTACTGGCTTGACACAAGGCTTGAGCAGGTGGGAACATTCAATCCTTACCGCCGTGTGGAGGCCGAGACCATGGCCTGGGGATACGGACTGAAGACCAAGCCCTGCGTAACGGGCGGAATTGTTGTCACCGACATTGACGACGGTGAGACGCTGTGCCTGCGTGGCGTTGACTTCGGGCCAAAGGGGGCAAGGAAACTCACAGCCACTGTGATGGGCAAAGACCAAACGGCAAAGGTGGAAATACGTCTCGACAGTGCCGAAGGGCCGCTGGCCGGCACGTTAAACGTAGGTGAGGCCGGCACAAGGCCCGGTTTCGCCCGAGTGTCTTGCAAGGTTAAGGGCGCCAAGGGGGTGCATGACCTGTATTTCCGCTTCAAGGGCGACAAGGTGAAAGACCTGTTTGACTGGGATTTCTGGATTCTGAAATAACGGTTTACGTGCACCTGGCCGTGGTGAATAGTGGGCTTTGCCACGGTCGGGCCTCATGGTTCAGAGGGTCAAAGCTAAGGCCACACGGGCAGACAGCTCCATGGCTAACAACAAAAGGCTCCCGGTTCACGCTTAAACCGGGAGCCTTTGTTTTTCTGGATGGGCCACAATAGGAGAGTCTTGCGGCAATGCCCGCTGCCAACAGGCACGTGGGTTATGCATCTGCAAGGCAATGCCGCACAGCCGACAGGCACGAGGGCGAAGCCGCCACAAGACGCCGCCACAACAGTCACGGGCCGCCGGCCCGAACGCCACTCACACCGGCATGCCACCGCCCAGCCGCGAGTCGGTGTCGAAATCCTTGGCCAGGCCACCCTCACTGGTCTCCTTGTAAAGCGAGGGTATGTCGTGGCCTGTTTGCTTCATCACGTTGATTACCTTGTCAAACGAAACCCTGTGCGTGCCATCGGAAAACGAAGCATACAGGTTTGCGTCAAGGGCGCGGGTGGCAGCAAACGCGTTCCGCTCTATGCACGGTATCTGCACAAGCCCGCAAACAGGGTCGCACGTCATGCCAAGGTGGTGCTCAAGCCCCATCTCGGCGGCATATTCAATTTGCGAAGGGCTGCCCCCGAACAGCTGGCAGGCCGCAGCCGAAGCCATGGCACAGGCAACCCCCACCTCACCTTGGCATCCCACGTCGGCGCCAGAGATCGAAGCGTTGTGCTTGACGATGTTGCCTATAAGCCCGGCCGTGGCTATTGCGTGCAGTATGCGGCGGTCTGAGAAGGCGTGACCCTTGTAGACATGGTACAGCACGGCAGGCAACACCCCGCAGGCCCCGCATGTCGGTGCCGTAACTATGGTGCCTCCCGAGGCGTTCTCCTCGCTGACGGCCAACGCGTACGAATAAACCAGCCCTCGGGTCTGCAGCGACTGCTTGTAGCCGGAGGCCTTCACATAGTATATGGGGGCCTTGCGCATGAGGTTGAGCGGGCCCGGCAGCCGGCCTTCATTGTTGATGCCTCGCTCCACGGCGGCCTGCATAGTCTCCCAAACCTGCTGCAGGTAGTCCCAGATGGAACTGTCTTCGCACATGTCAACATACTCCCAGTAGCTGCGCCCGGTGCTGTTGCACCACTCCATTATCTCTGTCATGGTGTTCATGCCATACACCTCTGGGGTGTCGAATATGCCGCCCTGCGCGGTGCCCTCCGACAGAGCCCCGCCACCAATGCTGTAAACAGTCCACTCATCGAGCGTGTGCCCCTCGGCGTCGCGGGCCTCAAACTTCATGCCGTTAGGGTGGTATGGCAGGAACACCGACGGTTCCCACAGTATGTCGACAGGGGCCAACGGCTCCAGCACATCGCGTATGGCCACGTCGGTCATGTGCCCCCTTCCTGTTGCGGCGAGGCTGCCATATAGCGTTACTACAAACAACGACACGCCGTTGTTGCGTGATGCAAATATCTGAGCGGCCTTCTGCGGCCCCATTGTGTGGCTGCTCGACGGCCCTTTGCCTATTCTGTATATTTCCTTAAGCGATTTCATACCAAATAAGAGTTACATTGCCATTGCCTCGTGCATGGCATTACATCGTGACAAAGTTAATCAAAATATGTGAGATAACGGCATTGGCAGACCATAATTGCGTCTTATCGACCGATAACAATGGGGGCGGCGGGCCTCAAGGGCAAGCAGCGCCCGGGGTCAACGCAATCCGGTCGGCATTGTTTCGCCGCAGGCACACCACCCCACCCCAGGCACAGGCAACAGCCCGGCAGGCGTCAGTGCCCGCGCTTCCGGCCCACACTGGCACCCGGGAACAACGGAATAGGCCGGGCTGCCAACGCCCTATTCGGCATAAATACCAATCTTGTGGCAATAATATTATGGCGTTCGCCATTCTTTTTGTATTTTTGCATCGGGCCACCGGGGGCGCCAAGCAAAGGCCGCACAGCCGATTACGCCCCCACGGTGGCTGAAGCAACAAAACGACAGAGCGCTTATGAACAACAAAGCCATCCACAGATGCGCCACGCTGCTGCTGTCGCTGCTTACAGCAGTGGCATGCACATCGCCACCGTCGGCACACAGGGAGAACGGCTGGTACGGTATATACGACGGCCGGAAAGACAGCATTGCCCTCAGGCCGGTGGCCACCGTGAAAGAGTTTGTTGGCCTGCGGCTTTACCGCGACCACTTAGGCAGAAGCGTGATAGCAGGCCGCGTCGGCGGCAACAGGCTGCAGGCATGGGCCGACTCTACCAGCGCGCTCTCGGGCAGGCGCATGGGATTTGTGTTCAACGACACCGTCGTAGCCGCCCCTCGCATCTACATGGGGCTCGAAAGCGGCCAGTTCTTGATATCTGGGCCCGACGGCTACGACATGAGCCGCTTGTACAAGAGCATGCTGAAAGAAAAGAAAGACTCGCTTGACGCATTGTTTTCTGCCAACGGCTGGCTCATCGACACGCTGCGCTTCAGCAGGCTAACGCCCGGCGAGCAAGACTCGCTGGCAAACATGCTCGACTATTCTGACGCCTGCCGATTGGTGGAAGGCTTTTGACAACGACAACAAACAGACATCAATATGAAACCGAAACTATTGGCATTGGCCCTGTTGATACTTGCCACCCTATCGCTGCGGGCCCAGGACAACGGGCGATACATCGAGGTGACGGGCACGTCGGAAATAGAGGTTGTGCCCGACAAGATTCACTATCTGATAGAAATTCGCGAATACTTCGAAGAGGAGTTCGACGGCAAGTCGAAGCCCGAAGAATACAGCACCAAGGTTGCCCTGTCCACAATAGAGCAGGGGCTGCGCAAGGCACTGGCCGAAGCCGGGGTCGGCCCCAATGCCATAAGGACGCAAGAGATAGGCGACTACTGGCGGCAGCAGGGGCTCGACTTCCTGGTGTCAAAGAAGTTTGACGTCACCCTGACCGACTTCAACCAGATAAACGACATCGTGAAGCGCATAGACACCAAGGGCATACAATCGATGCGCATAGGCGAGCTGGAAAACAACGACATGGCTGCCTACCACCGCAAGGGAAAGACAGAGGCCCTGAAGGCCGCGCAGCGCAAGGCCGCCTACCTGGTTGAGGCCATGGGCAAGAAACTTGGCGGCGTGATACGCATAGTGGAAGAAGACAACCCGGGCGCCATGCCGTTTGCGCAAAGCAACGTGTTGTCGTCGAACGCGGCCTCGTTCGACTTCTTCCGCACCATAAAGAACAGGTATTCAATAGTTGCCCGCTTTGAAATAACCGACTGAAGGCCGTGACAGGTGGCTGCGGCCAGAGTGGGTTACGCCAACTCCATTGTCAGCAACGCCCGGCAGCATGGCGGGCATCGCTGTGTCTGACACCCTCGCCACCGTAAGGCAGCAGGCGTGAAGAGCAACGGGAATATGCCACAACAGCCGCCTGAAGTATGCCGCCTTATAGTCTGAAACCTGCAAATTAAGTAGGTGATCAAAATCAGTTGCCATCAAATTGTGCGCTCTTTCGGAGATGCATGCCAAAGTCCGAAGAGGGAGCGTAGCGGGCTACGCGACCGATGAGACTTTGGTATGCGGCCCGAAAGAGCACACAAGATGGTGGCAAAGACATAGAGGACACCTGCAAGGTCTATTGTATCGGTTAATTTTGAACAGCTACTTATGTATAAAAAGCCTGCCAACAGCATCCGCCATGAAGAGATGGCGACCGCCGGCGATACGCCCCGACAGCCCTACATGGACGAGCTGCGCCAAGTGGCCGAGGCCCGCACCATACCCGCGAAAACCATCCTGCTGCGCGAAGGCCGCGTGGCCCACACGCTGTATCTCATCAGGAAGGGGTGCCTGCGCCTGTTCTTCTACAAAGACGGGCGCGACATCACATTCCAGTTTTTCTTTGAAGGCGACTTCGTGTCCTCTTTCGAAAGCATGCACCAGCAACGCCCCAGCCTGTTCTACCTTGAAAGCATTGAGCCGACCGAAGCGTATGCCATAAGGAAAGACGACTTCTACGCCCTCATTGAGCGCACGCCCGGACTGCGCACCGCCTACGAAGAGAAGCTGATAGAGCGGTTTCACGCTTACCAGCAGCTGTTTCTATCGCGCATAAAGAACACGCCTCAACAACGCTACGAGGAACTGCTGGCCACGCGCCCCGACATCGTGAGGCGCGTGCCGCAGCACTACATTGCGTCGTACCTTGGCATAACGCCCGTGTCGCTATCGAGGATAAGAAACAGAATCTGAGGCCCGTTTCTTTACAATTGTTATCGTCTGTGACGGTCGTTATTGCGACCTTTGCATAAGATAAGCTGCACTCGGCAATCAGTGAGCAAGCTCCCATTGCCCTCGCTTGCATTATCTTTGCATAAGATAAGCTGCACTCGGCAATCAGTGAGCAAGCTCCCATTGCCCTCGCTTGCATTATGTTTTCACCAAATAAACCACATGACGATGAAAAAATCACTGGCAACAGACTGGGCCTTGGTGCCCACCTTTGTGCTTACCACTGCCACGGGTATGGCTCTACACGCCGCCGCACACACCGGCAACCACGACTGCTGGCACGACATGGCAGTCTGCCATGTGGTTGCCTCGGCGGCCTTCACTGCAGCCGTGGCAGCCCATATATGGTTTCACCGGCGATGGTACAGGCGGATAATGGCCCATGGGGCCAACAGGCGAACCCTGCCCACGGCCGTTGTCACGGCAATGTTTGCCGCCACCGCCCTGTCGGGACTGGCCCTGCTTGGCATCGACGGGCCCGGCACCCACGCCGGACTGTGGCACTATGGGGCCGGACTGGCGGCGAGCGTGGCCGTTGCCTGCCATGCCGCAAGGCGTATGGGCACGCTCATCAAGGCATCCGGCAGTAAGCGCCGACCGTGACGCCACTGCCTTGCCACGGAGAGGCCCGCCGCTGATAAGGCAATATCAGCGACGGGGCCGACGGCATGCAACATTAACCAAGCCGTGGCCCGGACGGGCCATTGGCTCACAAAAGTGCAGGCGGAACAGGCCGTTAGCATAATTGACCGGCATCAAAGCCCGACATTCGGAAAAAATTTGTATCTTTGCACCACTAAAACCCTATTCTTATGCAATCGTTACCGCTACTGACTTTCATCACACGCAAAGCATCATTGCCACAGCTCGCCGCACGGACCGCGATGCTGCTGGCATCGCTGGCCGCCCTCGCAGGCATGGCCACGGCACGGGCCGCCACCACATTCACAGAGAAAGAGACATGGGTGAACAACGGCAACCGCCGCATCTACGGCATCACGGCCACACCCGTGGGCCACGCCGGGCGCCGCCCCGTGGCCATCATAGCCCACGGCTTCAACGGCAGCCACAGTTCGGGACGGGCGTATTTCGCCACGCTCTGCGCCATGGGCTACAAGTGCTACGCCTTCGACTTCCCCTGTGGGTCGGCCCGAAGCCGCAGCGACGCCAACACGATGAACATGTCGGTGGCCGACGAGGCAGCCGACCTCAGTGCCATCGTGGCCCACATGCGCACGCTGCCCGATGTCGACACTACCGGCATCGTGATTATCGGCGAGAGCCAGGGCGGACTGGCTGCCGTCATGGCGGCCGCCGGGCTGCGGTCGCAGTTGAGCCGCCTCGTGCTGGTTTATCCCGCACTGTGCATACCCGACAACTGGAACGAGGCTTACAAGAGCGAGGCCGACATACCCGACACCACCCGCGTGTGGGGTGTGCCGCTGGGCCGCCGCTTCTTCAAAGAGGCAAGGGCCATCGACGTTGGCGCCGCCATGGCCGGATATGGCGGCCCGGTGCTGATAGTGCATGGCGACAAAGACAACGTGGTGCCGCTGGAATACTCGCGCCGGGCTGCCAAGGCCTATGCCGACGCCAGCCTGCACGTGGTGTTCGGCGCGGGCCACGGCTTTGACAAAACGCAGCAGGCCGAGGCCATGGGCAGGATAAAGACCTTTCTGACGCCGCCCGACTCTGCCTTCGACTGCCCGCCGCAAGAAGCCCGCCCGCTGATGATATGGCAGTGGATGGACGGCATTGTGACGGCCGAGGGCATCACTGCCGACCTTGAAGCCTACCGCAGCGCGGGCATAGGTGGCGTGCAGCAGTTCATGGTAGGGGGGCCCATGCAGGTGGCCGCGCGCGACACGGCCAACGCCATCGGCACCGACAACTGGCGCAGGCTGATGCGCCACGCCATCAGCGAGTGCCGCAGGCTCGGCCTGACGTTTGGCACCCACAACTGCCCGGGGTGGTCGTCGAGCGCCTATCCCACGGTGACGCCTGAGTATTCCATGCAGAAACTGGTATGGACCGACACCGTGGTGACCATCGGCCGCCACGCCAGGCCAATCGAGCTGCGCCGGCCTGCCACCGACCCGAGATATGATTTCTACCGCGACATTGCCGTGCTGGCCATGCCCGCCGACACCATTGCCGGCCCTGCCGACGTGATTGACATCAGCGCCACGTTCGACGCGGCCACGTCGCAGGCCAGGCCGGAGCTGGCCAAGGGTACATGGCGGCTGATGCGCTTCGGCCACACCACCAACGGAAAGACCAACGAAGCCACTGCCCCCTACGGCGGCCTCGGGCTTGAATGCGACAAGATGAGCCGCGAAGCCGTGCGCCGCTATTGGGAGAGCTACCCCGAAATGCTGCTCGACATTGCCGGCGACGACGCCGGGCAAACCTTCTGCCGGCTGGAGATAGACAGCTACGAGGCCGGCGGACAAGACTGGACGCCACTGATGCCAGGCGAGTTCAAGGCCCGAACGGGCTACGACCTGTTGCCATGGCTGCCGGTAATGGCAGGCCATAACGTGGGCGACGCCGGGCAGTCGAAGCGCTTCTACACCGACTTCCAAAAGGTGGTGATGACCCTCTTTGCCGAAAACTACTATGGCTACATGGCCGAGCTGGCCCACCAAAGCGGCGGCATCAGGCTGCTCTACCAGCCCTACGGCACGGGCAGGGCCAAGCCTTTCAGTCCCATAAGCACCGAAGCCATCACCCGCCAACTGCCCGACGACTGCTTCTGCACCGAGTTTTGGCTCAAGCCCGAGAAATGGGGGTGGCCCAGCGTGCCGCGCCACACTGCCATAGCCCACGCCAACGGGCTGCGGCGGGTGTATGCCGAGGGGTTTACGGCGTGGGCCCCGGCCGCCTGGCGTGAAAGCCCCGAAGACATGAAGCGCATGGCCGACAGGGCGTTTTGCCTCGGGGTGAACGCCCTGATGATTCACGCCGGCGCCCAAAACCCGTGGCCCGGCGCCGTGCCGGGCATGACTTTCGGCAAGTGGGGGGCATGGTGCACACCGGGGCAGACGTGGTGGCGCAGCGGGGCGGCCCGACTGCTCTTCGACTATCTTGCCCGCTGCCAGGCGCTGCTGCAACGCGGCCGCCACGCCGACGACTACAGGAGCAGGCACCCGTCGCTGCGGGCCGATGCCGGCAGCCTGCAGTGGACTCACCGCCGCGACGGGGCTACCGACATTTACTTCATAGCCAACACACTCGACTCGGCCTTTTCGGCCACCATCAGCATTGCGTCGGCAGGACGCACGCCCGAGATATGGCACCCGGACACCGGCACCAGACACACAGCCATGGCGTGGAGCGACAACGGCAGTGGCACTACGGTGAAGATAGACTTCGACGAGCACGAGGCCCTGTTCATCGTCTTGCGCCGAACGGCCACGGCCCTGCCTGCCGCACACAACACGCACAGACGGCATGAGGCCGACACCCTGGCCGTAGGCGGAGGCTGGACGCTGCGCTTTGCCGAGGGATGGGGCGCCCCGGCCGAGGTCAGGCTGGACAGCCTGATGCCGTGGAACGAGCACCCCGACGCAGGCGTACGCTATTTCTCGGGCTCTGCCACATACACCAAGACCGTCGACATAGGGCGCAAAGACCGCAGGGCGCGCTACGTGCTCTGCCTGGGCGACGTGAAGCACACGGCACGCGTGTCGGTCAACGGGCGCGAGTGTGCCCACCTGTGGAAGAAGCCCTACCGCTGCGACATCACCGACTTCATTGACGGCGGTGACAATGAGGTGGAGATAGAGGTGACCAACCTGTGGCCCAACCGGATGATCGGCGACGAGCAGCTGCCCGACGACATGGAGTGGAGCGAACCCATACGCTACTCATACGCACCGGGCAACCCCGTCATCGGGCGGCAGATGAAGAGCGTGCCCGAATGGCTGGCTAAGGGGCTGCCGCGCCCGCAGCAGGGCCGCAAGGCTGTAGTCTCGTTTAAGTTTTTCGAGAAAGACGAACCGCTGCTGCCCTCGGGCCTGCTCGGCCCGGTGACGATAGTGGTGGAACGCTGATGCCGCGCCACCACGGCCACAGCCAAGGCCACGCCCGGCGGCGGCCATGAAAAAACCCGACAAAGGCGGCTCCGCCCCGCGGCCACGGCCTGACGGCCGGGCCATAAGGGCCATACCTGCCTGCAATACGGCACATATCGGAACGCAATACGCCCCGTTTCGCAATGCGAAACGGGGCGTATTGCCAACTACCTGTGCGCCAGGCAGTTGCCTGCGGATGCGGTTTTGCTCGGCGAGTGGCAAAAAATCACTACATCGGCGGGGCACCGGCGGCCTCAGCCCCCTATGCGCGCGCCCATCACGTTGGCCGGGGCGCGGCCCGCATCAAGCTCGGCCTTCATGAAGTCCATGTAGGGGGCAACGTGCGAAAAATACCTTGCATAGCCCTCGCACAGATAGTTGTGGCCGCTGTTGCCGTAGCGGTCGCGCACGAAACGGTTGCGGGGGCACTCGCCGTTGCAGGCAAACAGCCACCTGCACTCGCGGCACTGGCGCGTTAGAGCCGTGTGCTTGCGCAGCCCGAAGTCGCGCAGCCGCTGCCCGTAGGCCATCTCCGTTATGCTTTTGTGGCGCATGTTGCCAAGGCTGTATTGCGGAAACACAAAGTGGTCGCAACAGTACAGCGTGCCGTCGGCCTCCATGGCCGGCGACTGTCCGCACACCCCGGCCAGCGAGCATACGCCCGGAGCCACTCCGGCCCAGTTGGCCAGGGTGGCGTCGAAGAGCTGTACGAACACGCTGCCAACGTCGGCCCTGACCCACTCGTCGAACACCCCGCAGGCAAAGTCGCCCCACCGGGCGGCGTCAACCGACTCGGGCGTGAGTCTGCCGCCCTCTTCCCAGCCGGGCACCGAGAGCGGCGACGCGTCGTCGCGGGTGCGCTCTACCACCGGCGTAAACTGCAGGTAACGGCAGCCTATGGAGCGGAAGAAGCGGTAGAACTCCTGCGGGTGGCCCACGTTGGCGCTGTTGACAGTGGCCATGGCGTTCCATTCCACACCGTGACGGTCGAGCAACTCGATGCCGCGCATCACCCTGTCGAACGTGGGCCCGCGCAAAGCGTCGTGCATCTCGCGCGGCCCGTCGATGCTGATGCCCACAAGGAAGCCCTCATCGCTGAAGAAACGGCACCACTCGTCGGTGAGCAGCGTGCCGTTGGTCTGCAGGCAGTTGTCTATGTGGCGGCCGCCGGCATAGCGCCGTTGCAGCGCCAGCGCCCTGCGGTAAAACGACAGCGGGCGCAGCAGGGGCTCGCCGCCGTGCCACGTGAAGAGCACGTCGGGCGACGTCTGGGCCTCGATGTACTGCCGGGTGAAGCTCTCGAGCATAGCGTCGTCGATGGCCTCACCGCCGCCACCGGCATACAGCGACTGCTTCTCGGTGTAGTAACAGTAGCGGCAATGCAGGTTGCAACGCGGCCCAGCAGGCTTGAGCATGACGTAAAACGGGCGCGCAAAAGGTGATATGGCATTCATTCTCAAAATTCAACGTAAGGTTCGAGCCGCCTGATGGCCTCGGGAGTGAAGTCGCGGCACAGCCTAAGGTCGTCGAGACTCTGCAGCCGTCCGTGCTGGCGGCGGTAGTCTACGATGGCCTTGGCCTGGTAGAAACTGATGTAAGGATGGCGTCGCAGTGAACTCATCGGCAGCGTGTTGAGGTTCATACGCCGCTGATGCGGATCGCTGATGGTGAAATATGGCTTTGCCTCTTCGGGGAAACCATCAATCTCGTCGAGCTGGGCGGTGCTGACATATCCGCCCAGCCGCTCGCCGTAGCGCACAATGGCTCGCGCGAAATAGGCCCCTATGCCCGGCACGCGGCGCAGCTCGGCCGTGTCGGCGGTGTTGAGCACTATGCTCTCGCCGGCCTTCAGCTTGACCGGGTAGCGCAGCGTGTCGCGCCCCAAGGCACTGTCGGCCACGAGCGTGGCGGCAGGCATGAAGTCGGGCGATATGGTAATGTACGGGCGCAAGCGCCTGAACTCGCCCGCAGTGAGCCCGTAGAGCCGCGCAAAGTCGTCGGGACGGCGATACACCCCGCCCCTGGCCCTGTACCTGTATATGGCGCGCACCTGCCACGGCCGCAGCCCCAGGCGCAGCAGGGCGGTGCTGTCGGCAGTGTTGGGGTCGAAGGCAAACAGCTCCGTGCGGCGCTCCTCGACGGGCCCCACATACATGTCGGCGTGGCCACCGGGGCCGCCACCGGGCACACTGGCATACACCGTGTCGGTGACAACGGCCGGGGCGCCGCCACCGCCGCTGCCGCCCAGCCACACCACGAGCGCGGTGCAAACGGCTGCCAAGCCCACCAGGGCCAAGGCCGCACGGCGGTCGGTGCGCTGGTAAAACAGGTCAGGGCGGTGCTTCATGGCTCATGCTTCGGTTTGGCCGGTGCTGCGTCAGAGCAGTCCCAGCTGGTTGAGGAATATCAGCACTATGCATATAGGGCACACATACTTCACGCAGAAGACAAAGAGACGCAGGTAGCGGCCGGGCAACGTGCCCCAGTTGGTAAACTCGTCGCGCACGAGCTTGTGGGGCAGATACCAGCCCACAAGCAGGCAGATGAGTATGCCGCCGAAGGGCATGAGCATCTGGCCGGTGACAAAGTCGCACAGCTCGAACAGCGGGCGGCCAAACAGCGTCAGCCACTCACGGCCTCCGAGCGACAGCGAACAGAACCCTCCGAGCACTATGCCCGTGGCCGTGACTATGGTGGCGGCACGGCGGCGGGTGATGTGGAGCTCCTCGTGGAGGAACGCCGTGCTCACCTCATGGAGCGAGATGAGCGACGTCAGCGCGGCCAGGGTGAGCAGCACGTAGAACAGCACGGCCACCACGTAGCCCAGGACAGGGGCAAAGCCGAAAGCCTCGCGGAACACATTGGGCAGCGTTATGAATATGAGCGACGGGCCGCTGTCGGGCTTTATGCCCACGGAGAAGGCCGCAGGGAATATCATCAGGCCCGAGAGCACAGCCACAAGTATCACTATCACGCCTATCTGCATGGCCGAAGAGCCAAGGCGCGTCTGCCGCCCGAAGTAAGAGGCGTATGTGCACATGCAGCCCATGCCGATGCTTAGCGAATAGAAAGCCTGGCCGAGGGCACTCAGGAACACGCCTCCGGTCACCTTGCTGAAGTCGGGCTTGAACAGAAACTCAATGCCCCTCACCGCCCCGGGCAGCAGGCATGAGGCCACCACCACAATGAGAAGCAGTATGAATAGGGCCGGCATCATCAGCTTCGAGGCCCGTTCTATGCCGTCGCGCACGCCGTGGACTATCACCCAATGGGTGGCCAGGAACACCAGTACCATCCACACAATGGGCCTCACGGGGTCGGTCTCGAAGTCGGCAAAGTAGCGGCTCACCTCAGCAGGGCCCGCCCCGGCAAAGTGACCTGCCGCCGATGCGTAGATGTACTCAAGGCACCAGCCCGACACCACGGCGTAGTAGCCGGTGATGAGCGTGCCGGTTATCACGCCCATGTAGCCCACAAGGGCCAGCGGCGTGCGCCCGCCGAGCATGCGGAAGGCACGCGCCGCGTTTGCCTGGGCGCGCCGCCCGACGATGAACTCGGACACCATGCACGGCATGCCCAGCAAAAGCACGCAACCAATATATACCAACATGAAAGCCGCACCGCCGTTCTCGCCGGCCAGGTAGGGGAAACGCCACACGTTGCCAAGCCCCACCGCCGAGCCCGCCGTGGCGAGGATGACGCCCAGCTTGCTTCCGAATTTAGCTCTTTCTAACTGTGCCATAAAGTTGTTTTGTCATTATTCACAGTGCAAAATTATAAAAAAATCAGTAAATTTGCACCGTAAACGAAAGCAAATATGCAACAGACATATCGATTGATAAGGAAATACCCGCTCACGACGGCATGCGTGGCAGCCATCTGGTATCTGTCTTTCTTCACGCCGCCACACACGGAACTCGACAACGTGAGGTTCATTGACAAGTGGGTTCACGTGGCCATGTACGGCGGAACGTGCCTCATTCTCTGGGCCGAATACCTGCTGCGCAACAAGCACAAGACCATAACCCCACGCGTGGCGGCGGCAGGCTGGGTTGCCCCCGTGGCCATGAGCGGGGCCATCGAACTGCTTCAGGCATACTGCACCGGGGGCCGGCGCAGCGGCGACCTGGCCGACCTGGTGGCAAACGCCATAGGCGTCAGCCTTGCACTGGGCGCAGCACTTCTGCTCGCTCGGCGTCGCTCCAGTCGGTGAAAGGCCGTTTGGTGAGGCTGGAATTGTAAAACCGGCGGTCGCCGGTGACCTCGCGGCCTGCGAACGGCGGCAGGTCGACCTGCTCTGTGGGCGAGGCCAGCTCCACCTCGGCCACGGTCAGCCCGTCGTTGCAGCCGTGGAACTCGTCGACCTCAAACGTATGGCCGCCCCACTCTACAATCCAGCGCGTCTTGTCGATGGCGCCCGGCTCGCAGAGGTCGAAGAGGGCGTTGGCCTCGTCGTCCGTGATTTCCCTCTCAAACTCATAGCGGCTCAGGCCGCCATCGGCCGAAGGGCCCTTTATGGTGAGGTAACCACGGCCGCCGCGCAGGCGCACCCTTACCGTGCGACCGGGCTCGCTGCAGATGTATCCCTGCCGTATGCAACTGCTGCCGCAGGCCAGGCGCTTGTAGCCGTCGCCCGCGACGAGGAACTTGCGCTCTATCTCCACATTGCCGACAGCGCCCATCAGCTCACTATGCCGAACGTGTAGATGATGTACAATATCGCCAGCAGCACCAGCGCGGCGAATATCCAGTTGACCACTCTCTTTGCTTTCTTCTCCTGCTGTGCTTCATAAGCCGCACGGCGAGCCTTTCCTTTGTCGCTCATAATCAGTTGTTTTTAGTTGTCGGTATCATTGTCTTCAGTGCCGGTCAGGCCTCTTCGTTGACGGGGAACTCCATGAGATAGGCCTTGATGAAGCCGTCGATCTTGCCGTCCATCACCCCGTCGACATCGGTGGTCTGGTAGTTTGTGCGATGGTCTTTCACCCTCCGGTCATCAAACACGTAGCTCCTTATCTGGCTTCCCCATTCAATCTTCTTCTTGCCTGCCTCTATCTTGGCCTGTGCCTCGAGGCGTTTCTTCATGGCGCGGTCGTAGAGTTGGGATTTCAAGAGGCGCATGGCGTTGTTCCGGTTCTCCAATTGCTTGCGGCTCTCGGTGTTCTCTATGAGTATCTCTTCTTCCTCGCCGGTGTCGGGGTCGACGTACTGATAGCGCAGTCGCACGCCCGTCTCCACCTTGTTGACGTTCTGTCCGCCGGCCCCTCCGCTCCGGAAGAGGTCCCAGCTGACGCGCGCCGGGTCTACATACACCTCGATGGTGTCGTCGACGAGCGGCGTCACGAACACGCTGGCGAAGCTCGTCATGCGCTTACCCTGCGCGTTGAACGGCGACACGCGCACCAGTCGGTGCACCCCGTTCTCGCTTTTGAGGTAGCCGTAGGCATACTCGCCGCCCTCAATCTCCATGGTAACACTCTTTATTCCGGCCTCGTCGCCATCCTGCAGGTTGCTTATCGTGACCTTGTAGCCATGGGCTTCGGCCCACCTCATGTACATCCTCATGAGCATCTGTGCCCAGTCCTGGCTCTCGGTGCCGCCGGCGCCGCTGTTTATCTTCATCACGCAGTCCATGGGGTCTTCCTTCTGGCGCAGCATGTTCTTGAGCTCGAGGGCCTCTATGGCCTTTATGGCGCGGTCGTAGTCGGCATCGACCTCCTCCTCGGTGACCATGTCGTCCTTGTGGAAGTCGAACGCGAGCTGCAACTCATCGGCGCACGTGCGCACCTCCTTGTAGCCGTCGATCCAGCTCTTTAGGGCCTTGACCTTCTTCATTTGCTCCTCGGCCCGCTTCGGGTCGTCCCAGAAGTCGGGGGCCTGTGTGCGCAGGTCTTCCTCCTCATACTCCATCTGCTTCTTGTCAATGTCAAGGTATCGGTTGAGCGCGTCGGCGCGCTCCATGACGTCTTTCAGTTGTTCTGCGGTAATCATATATATATAATGTTCTTGTAGTTGCAGTGGTGCAGGAGTGCAGGAGTACAGACATTTGCCTCTGATTAACGGAGTTCGGGAGTACTGGAGTACGGACATTTGTCCCAGATTCAGGGAGTGCTGGAGTACAGGAGTACAGACATTTGCCTTTGACTTCACCTTCCGCTGACACCGCGCAGCCCCCTTTTAATTCTTAATTCTTAATTTTCAATCCTTAACTCGCACGGACTTTTGCCTTTGCCTTCGCATCCTGCTGACACCACGCAGCCCATTTTTAATTCATAATTCTTAGCTTTTAACTTTTAATTCTCAATTCCCCTCGTCCTCGTACATTCTGTCAATCTCGGCCTTGTAGTTCTCGTTGATGACCCGGCGCTTCAGTTTCAGGGTGTTGGTGAGCTCGCCACGCTCCATGCTGAAGTGGTGGGGCAGCAGCGTGATGCGCTTCACCTGCTCGTAGTGGGCCAGTTGCTGCTGCAGCGTGTTGATGCGCTCCATCATCATCTGCCTGACCTTGGCGTTGGCGCATAGGTCTTCGCGGCTTTCAAAGGGAATGCCGTTGGCGCGCGCAAACTCCTCGACGAGCCTGTATTCGGGTATGATGAGCGCCGAGACAAACTTGCGCTGGTCGGCTATGATGGCAATCTGGTCGATGAACTTGTCGACGAGCAGCCTCGACTCTATGGCCTGCGGGGCGATGTACTTGCCGTTAGAGGTCTTGAAGAGGTCCTTTATGCGCTCCTTGAGAAAGAGCTCTCCGTCTTTCATGTAGCCCGAGTCGCCCGTGCGGAAATATCCGTCGGGGGTGAAGGCGTCGCGCGTCAGGTCTGGGCGGTTGTAGTATCCGCCCGTTATGGTGGGCCCCTTGAGCAGAATCTCGCCCTCGTCGCTTATCTTCACCTCGAGCCCGTCGATGGGCCGTCCCACCGACCCCACGGTGTAAGGCTCGCCCAGGCGGTCGCACGACACGGTGGCCAGGCTCTCGGTGAGGCCGTAGCCTACAATCATGTTGAGCCCGATGGAATGCACGAACTCCTCGACATGCTCCGACACCGTGGCCCCTGCCGTGGGGAAGATGTTGGGGTGCTCGAGGCCGAGCTCATGGCGCACGAGGCTGAATATGGTGCGGTTGACCATCTCGTACTCAATGCGCAGCTGCAACGGCGGCCTGAGCCCGCGGCTCAGGTATTCGATGTTGTGCTTCCGGCCCACGGCCAGTGCGTTTTTGAACAGCTTGCGCTTTACGGGGTTGGCGCGGTCTATCTGCTCCTGGACGCCCGCATACACTTTCTCCCAAAAGCGCGGCACGGAGCTCATGCTGGTTGGGTGGGTCTCGCGCATGGACTCCTGCACCTCCTGCGGATAAGTGTTGACTATGAGCCTTGCGCCCTGCGACAGGCTCAGCAGCGTCCATCCCTTCTCGAAGATATGGGCGTAGGGCAGGAAGTTCATCACCCGGTCGTCTTCGCCCACGGCCACACAGCGGCCGTTGGCCTCAAGCGCGGCATGATACTGCCCGTGGGTAAGCACCACGCCCTTGCTGTCGCCGGTGGTCCCGCTGGTATATAGGATGTTGGCAACGTCGCCGTATGATGCCTCGGCCCGCCGGCCTTCGACCTCGGCCCGGTGCGGAAGGCCCTGGCCGAGCTTGAGGAAGTCGTCGAAGTAAAGGGCGTTGGGGTCGTGGGTGCTGATGCGCACGGAGCGGTCGAAGATGACTATGCGCTCCATCGTGGGGCAGAGCGCAAACACCCGGTGGGCCTTGTCGTACTGCTCTTGCTCGCCAACGAAGAGCACCCTGACGCGCGCGTCGTTGATCATAAACTGTATCTGCTGCTCGCTGCTCGTGGCATAGAACGGTATAGTGACGGCCCTTACGCCCCACGCGCCGAAGTCGCAATACATGTATTCGACACAGTTCTGAGCGAACACACCCACATTCTCCTGCGCCTCAACGCCGAGGGCCATCAGAGCGTTTGACGCGATGTCGACCGTGCGCGAGAACTCCGCCCACGAGCACGACACCCATTTCTTGCTACCGAACTTCCTGTATATCAAGGCTTCGCGGTCGCCATACTTCTTGGCCTGGTCGTGTATCAACACGGATAAGTGGCTGTTTGTCTGCATAAGTGTTACGGTTATGTTGAGCCCCTCCCGCCATCCCCGAGCGGTTCGGGCGGGCTGCGCCATAGGATTTGGATAATGCAAAAATACTGAAAATATTGTAAACAGCAAAGAAAATCGGTAAAAAAGACGTCTTGGGCGCTGCGCCGAACAGGCCCGGGCGCGCCGCGGCTGCGGCCACAGGGCGCTCAGGCACGCCCCTTGGCGGCGGCTGACGCGGGCTAAAGCAAACCACGGCGACGCCCCGGCATGGGCACACGGCGCAACACGCTGTGGCTCAGGGCATTGCCAAACGGGCCGTTTTGCAATGCGACGGAGGCCGTTTGGGCGTGAGAAACGGGCCGTTTGTCGATGCAAAACGGCCTCGGCAGCAACGCCCGCCTGCCGGGAGACGGCAGCCAGGCCACTGCGGCCGTGGGGCTGAACGCCAAAAATGGGGCCCTTGCCCGCCCGCCGGCGGAGGCCCCATCACCTCTTAATGTACTCTATATGTTTAACTGTTACCCTGTCAGAAAATATCACAAATGATTACATACTATATCATACAATTGGTCGAAAAAGTTATTATTAAGCATCGTCATTTGCATTATGCCTTAGATTTCCATATATCTTGACAAGACAACCGGCAAAGACAGGCCGGCCGGCAAGCCCGCTCTGCTCCCGCCCGCTTTATCTTCAAGCAAGGCAGGCTGCACACGGCAAACGGCGGGCAGGCTTGGGCCAAGCCAGCTTGCGGTGCCTGTAAACATGCCACCACGGCTCACTCGGCCACACAGATGGTGACGCGGTTCTTGTCGTTTTCGGCAAACGGCTGCACGCGCGCGCCCTTGCTGTTGACCTCGATGCGCGATGCCTCGATGCCATGCACCCCGGTGAGGGCCTTGGCCACGGCCTCGGCGCGCTGGCGCGACAGCCGGTCGTTGATGGCGTCGGTGCCGGTGTCGGCGTCGGCATAGCCCGTCACCTTCACCTTGAGCTTCGGGTTTGCCTTGAGGAAGGCAGCCAGCTCAGCGAGCTTTGCACCCTCGGCGTCGGATATGCGGGCCGAGTTGATTAGGAAGAACACGTCGCGGCGCATCGTGGCCGGGGCTTCGGGCTTGGGCGCCGGGGCGGGCTCGGCCTCGCTCACCGGCGGGGCGGGCTGCTCCACAGGCTCGGGCTGGCGCACGGGAGCCTCGGCGACGCGTTTGCGGTGGGTCTTTCCGAGGTTGACCTTTATGCCGGCCATCACGTTGAAGTACCAGTCGGGCTGAGCCGCATCCTTCGAGTTGTACTCGTCGGATGTGATGTTGGCGTTGCCCTCTATGCCTAACGACACGGCATCCGACAGGCGGAAGTCAACGCCAAGGCCCGCACGGCCCATCGGTAGCACCTTGGTGCCGTCCCAGAGATAGGCCAGCCTGTAACCGCGGCGGGCAATGTCGCCAGCCTCGTCGTTGCCGAAGCCGATGTTGACGCCGCCACCCACGAACGCCGTCACGCTGACAAGGCGCGAGGGGTTGAAGCCGCCTATGGCCGACGTGAGGTCGAACACCACGTCGAGGGCCGGCGCCACGTAGTTGTAAGAGTAAGTGACGTTGCGCGACGGCCCGTCGGCGGTGTAGCCGTTGAAGCCGCCCTTGCTCTGCCATGCGCCCACGGCAAGGCGGGCTCCCATCCACGGCAGGAAGCGGTAGCCCACACCCAGCTGGACCGTAGGCGAGACGAGGTCGCCAAAGGGCGCCTCGCCCAGAGTGTACTGCGCCCCGCCATGCGCCTGTATGTAGGCGTGCGGGCAGAACTCTACATCATCCGCTGCATCCTGCTGGGCAGCAGCAGGCAATGCCGATGCCATTGTGGCGGCAATAAAAAGTATACGTCTCTTTTTCATATTCTTTTCTCCTTTCTATATCATTAATGGTAAAAGCCTCACTGCTTCTGCTTTGCCGATGACTGGCGCGTGTATGCACGCTCCATCGAATCGCGCTTGCCGGGCTTGACCACCCCCCTGTCTCCATACTCGGTATTGGTAAGGCAAAGCACCCAACTGCCCAAGTAATTGACCGGCTTGAAGAACATCTTGGTAGAAATCTCGGGCATGTCGCCTTCTGCGGGCTTTATCACTACCCGGCATAATACTTCGTTTTGGTAGTACTCATCAAACTTGATGTACTCTATCCGATAGTCAACCATGGGAACAGACTCCAGCATCTGCCTCACCTGAGCCATCTCTTCGTTGTTCAGCTGTTGCGGCTCGCCCTCAATGTCTTTGTCGTTGCGGTAAAGCATTCCTGCAGCTTCCGAGTATTGCTTGGCCTTAGCAAAGCCGAAAAACCTGTCGACAAGCTGCTTTACAGCAACAGTATCCTTTGATTGTATCGACTGCTCAAACTCAGTCTTTTGCGGCCCCTCAGCCTGCTTTTCCTTCTTTCCGCGACAGCCGCCAAGGGCAAGCACCAATGCCATCACGGCCACGAGCACAGAAATCTTTTGAAGTCTCATATCCTTGTTCACTTGAAAATTCTTTTCTATTCGCTTATCGATTGGTTGAGAAAAGGAGGGCAAGAGCCTTTATTCTGCCCCGCCCTCCTTTACAATATTAACTTGTCATTATCAATATTAGTGCCTCTTGATGGTGCTCATGCCGGGAGCTGCCTTCACATGTACAGTCACATTTGCAGTCAGAGTACCCCAGCTGTATGTAATGGTGAGCGGAACGCGAACGTCAAACGAGTTGGCACGGCTCATGTTAACCTGTGTGAGTGTCACCTTACCCATGTTGTTGAGCTTGATGTCGCCAACCGGCTCGGTGTAATCAATGGTGAATACGCTCGGGTCAACACTGGTCCACTGGCCTGTGTAGTTGGTCTCAATCTTGCTCTCGTCGCACTTGATGCTTGTCACACCATAGAACTTCCAGAACTCAACCTTGTCCATACTGTTGTCCCAGAATGTCTGAGGATCGTATCCGTTGAAGTCCTCGAATGACAGGAACACATCGCGGGTAAGCGTGCTTGCGTTGTTAAGCTCCATGTCTTCTACAGCAGTGTCGGTAACGAAGATTGGCTTGATAACCTTCACATCGAGCTTGTTGTTGTTCAGAACGATGAGGTCGTCTTCGTTAGCGGGTGAGCAAGTAGACGGCACAATCTCCACTGTCAGCGTAAGAGCGTTAGCGAGATCATTCTTGCCATAGCTGTTGATTATTGCCTTAGACACGTCATTCTTGGCAATGGTAATCTTACCGTCGGCCGGGTTAATGGTTGCAAGCGTCGAACCAGCAGCACTGATGGTAGAGCCATCTGGGCTTACAGTGATGTTGTAAGTGGTGTTGCTTGTTACATATTGCGTCTTGGTCTGCTTATTCCGGTCTGCGAACTTGTAAGTTACATTTGCTGCATTTGCGAGCGCGGCGTAAGTGCTTCCAAGGTCATCCTTGATGATGTCGATAGGCTGCTTGTTGAAAGTCTTGGCCACAGTCAGGTTCTCATACTCGCAGGTTGCGCCTGCAACGGTTGCACTACCAACCTGTACGTGCAGCTCCTTCCAGCCCTCCTCGCGTGAGTTGGTTGCATGCCAGTCGGCCTTGCTCTTGTGCTCTACGGCGTCGAGTATGGTTGCTTCAGGCGTTTTGTTAACGGCACTGGGAGCCCATGTCAGCTTAACGTATACGTCACGCTGTGTAGATACAGTATTGCGGGGAGCGAACTTGACGTAAACAGACACCTCCGACTTATTCTCCCTTACGAACAGCTGATAAGCCTCCTGGTTGCGGACTGTCCACGTGAGGATATTGGTGGTGTGGCCGAGTTCGTCTTCCGTGTTGACAATCTCGCCGATGCGGTCTGTCATTTCGGCGAATGAATTGTCACTGCCGTCATAAGAATACTGCTTGGCATTCTTCGTTCCGTTCACCACTTCGAGCGAGTAGTTGCTCTCAAACTCCTCTTTGCTCATGTTGAGCTCACCGAGAACCTTGTCCTCAACCTCCTGCCATGTGATTGCCTTAACATTGTTGAGCGCAACGTTGTCGTCGCAGATAACGGTATATCCGTTGTCTATTGCGCCAATGTCGTCAACCTTTATGGGCTCGGAAGACACGTCGGTAATCTTAACCACGATGTAACCCACTGCAGCTACCTGCTCTTTTGTGTTCACGTCAACAAGGGTTACACGTACCAGAGGTGTGCGGCCTATGATTTTGCGGCTGCCGGTCTCGCCATTGACATCGTGTACGGTGAGCACATTGTCGGAGCTGATTGTGGCGTGCTGGCTCTCATTTGTCTTGTCGGCATCGTTTGCCTTGTAACCGATCAGCTCATAAACCAGCTTGAACTTCTTCTTGTTGATTTCGTCTTGGTCGCCCCAATACTTGTCGGTCTCGCCGTTGATGTCATAGTGAACGTTGATCCACTCGTCAAGGTCGATGCCCTCCGTCTTGTTGTAAGCAATCTCGAGAGTCGGTGCGCTGTATTCGCCATTAGAGTTGTGGCTAACGGCTGCGGCAGCGGTCAAGGCCAGATGGTTCTCTCCGCTCTGAGCCGTCGGAGCACCAGCATTGCCATTGTTTGCCTTATTGATGTAGAAGTTCTCAATCTTATACTGCTTCAATGCTGCGAAATCAGACATGATGGTGGTATCGCTATTCTCCGTAGAGTAGTTGTACCTTAGTGCCATCACGTCAACGTTTCCGTTGCCTGTTGCAGGTATCTTGGCAATGTTGTTGGCATTCTTCATGCTGAAGAACACATTGAGCAATCCGCGCTCATCCTTGTCAAAGCGTGCGCTATCAACCACGATGTCGCTTTCCTGGGCAGCGCGAGTGTACTCTGCATTGTTTACGATGAAGCTGAAGTGCTTCTTTACGTTGGCCGTAACAGTGTCAACGGTGGCATTCGACGGGTTCATCCAATAGGATGCCTCTACGATAGGCACAACGCTGGTCTCTGTTGAAGCCAACCTTGTAGCCTTGTCGTCGGTCTGGTCGTCATCAAGGTTAGGTGTCTGCAAGCCTGCGATGATGGCATGGTAGTTGAATGACTCTATGCCAATGGCCTCAATTCCTTGATAATACTTCTCGGGATTGAACACAAGGCCCTTCAACAGCTTGCTAACTCCGGCCAGGCGTGCCAACTCGTCGCTGTGGGCTTTGATGTTGTCCTGCATGAGCTTGACGTTCTCTGCCACCGTGCCGATGCCTTCAGCCCACTGGCCTATCTGGCTCTCGAGTGTAGACACGCGCTCCTGGAGGTCTGAAATGTTTGTTGTGTTGGTAGCAAGCTTGCCGTTGATTTCCTCGATATCGCCCTCGAGCTCGCCAATCTTCTGGTTGGTGGTCTCCAGGTTCGTTGCCACCTGTTCGGTCAGTTCGGTGAGGTCTTCGCGCAGCGAGGCAATGCTTGAGCTGATGCTGCCTATCGAACCGTCGTCGCTCTTTAGAGCCTCGACAATCTTTGCGAGCTGCTCCTCGGCCTTACCGAGGCGTCCTTGGATGTCTTCGAAGTTGGTCTTGATATCCTCAACGGGTATGCCCAGTGCCGACTTCAGTCCTTCTATCTGTGCGTCGGTGTATGCTTTGGCCGACTCGAGGTTGGCGTCAAGTGCCGACTGGAGCGACTCCAGCTGACCTTTCAGCGCGGTCAGCTCGTTGGTGTTGGCCTCGATGAGCTTTCCGAGCTCCGTGTCCTTGCCTTGCAGGGCGGCGATGGCATCGGCGTTAGACTGGATGAGCGAGTTGGCCTCGGCTATGTCGGCATCCACCTCGGCCTTGTTGGCAGCGATGTCGGCCACGGCCTGGTCAACCTTGTCGCCGAGCAGCGAGATCTGGCTGTCAAGTTCGCCCTTCACGGTTGTGAGGTTCTCTACGACCTGAGCCAGCTTGTCGTTGGCCTCCTGCGCAGAAGCCAGGGCGTCGTTGGCCGTTGTCTGGGCAGCGTCAATCTTGCCATTGGCGGCAGTGATGGCGTCCTGCAGTTTCTTGTCAGCATCGAGCAGGCCTGCAATCTGCGTCTCGTGGGTAGACACCTGGCCGCTGATTTCCTCGAGCTTCTGGGTGGCAGCGTCGATTCCGGCCTGCAGTTGTGCCTGTGCATCGGCTATGCTCTGCTTTGCAGCCTCGATGGCGGCAACCCTTGCTGCCTCAGCCTGCACGTCGGCATAAGCCTTGGCTGCAGCCTCAGCATCGCCGGCTGCGGTCTTTGCCTCCTCTATGGCTGCGTTCAAGTCGGCCTTGGCCTGGTCGAGAGCCTGCGTGAGGGCAGCGTCCTGGTCTTTCAAGGTGTTGATCTCGGTGGTGAGGTTGCTCACCTTCTCGTTGACCATTTCCTCGAGAGTAGACGCATTAGTCGTAATTTGTCCCTGCAGGCCGTTGATGTCGTCATCGTAGTCCTTGCAAGAGACAAACGTGCTTGTCGAAGCCGTAACGAGGGCTCCAAAAAGCAGTGCACTAATAAACTTTCTTCTCATACGATAAATTATTAATTAAAAAACTGTAACGATTCTCAATGGTTCGTACGCCTGAAAAATGTCCGTCTCTTATGGAGAGAAAATCACGAGGCGGTTCGGCGGGCCTACGCCATGGCTCTGGGCCAGTGTCGGGGCGGGCCGCACAGCCGGTTGGCGGGCATGCCCCTTGTTTACGTAATCTGCACACTTTTACCCCATTTCCGTGTGTTTCCAGGACCATCACCTGATGTTGGAGCCACCATCATTCCCCACATATTTATATTAGGAGCATGCCTCGGGCGGCCAAACGGGCCGAAAATGGTTTTGCTCAATAAATGTTTAGTAAAATGACCTTTATGCGAAAAAAAGGCATCGAAATATTTGCTTGTTTATTGGATTATCCTTATCTTTGCACCGAAAATACCATCTCTCCATAAGAGATTTTGATCAATACGCATCAACCAACCACCTTTTTCTTTTGCATTTACGCCTCTGCCGGATGCACATTGGCATGTCCGGCATGCCGCAGGTGTGCCATCGGCGCAACCCACTGGCAGGCAGCACTTTGCAATATGGGCCGTTTGGCGTTGCCGAATGGGCCGTTTTGAACGGCCATACGGCCCGTTTTGAAATGCTGTACGGCCCGTTTGGCCGGACACGGCTGCCTACGTAGCGAACCGGCGGCAACAAAAGTTCTGCGCAAAGCGCGCGTTGATTACAATCAAAACAAATTCGGCACGATACAAAGACTATTTGTAAGGCATTTCACTCTATTTCGTTTCAATTTGACATTTTGTTCGATTTTGTTGATTGAAAAGTCTCTGCTGACATGTCATATTGACACCAAAACAGGTAATTTTGCAGTCAAATCGAAAACAAAATCAGGGTTTAACAAACTAAACGCAACCAAATATGGGAAAAGGATTGTATAATGCAGCCTACGAGCACGACGCATGCGGCGTGGGGATGGTGGTTAACATACACGGCAACAAAAGCCATGAGCTTGTTGACAACGCCCTGAAGGTGCTCGAGAACATGCGCCACCGCGGTGCCGAGGGCGCAGACAACAAGACTGGCGACGGGGCTGGCATCATGCTGCAGATACCCCACGAGTTCATACTGCTGCAGGGCATACCCGTGCCCGAGAAGGGCAAGTATGGCACGGGGCTGGTGTTCCTGCCCAAGGACGGGCAGCGCCAGGCAGCCATACTGTCGGTGATGATCGAGGAGATTGAGCGCGAGGGGCTCTCGCTGATGCACCTGCGCACAGTGCCCACATGCCCCGAGTGCCTTGGCGAGGCCGCCCTGCAGACCGAGCCGGCCATAAGGCAGGTGTTCGTAACGGGCGTCACCGACGACCGCGTGCCCACCTTCGAGCGCACGCTCTACAAGATACGCAAGCGCATAGAGCGCCGCGTGGCCGACAGCGACTTCTACGTGTGCTCGCTGTCGAGCAAGAACATTGTATACAAGGGCATGCTGTCGAGCATGCAACTGCGCCGTTACTTCCCCGACCTAACCAACAGCTACTTCACGAGCGGGCTGGCGCTGGTGCACTCGCGCTTCTCTACCAACACGTTCCCGACGTGGAGCCTGGCGCAGCCCTTCCGCCTGCTGGCCCACAACGGCGAGATAAACACCATCAGGGGCAACCGCGGGTGGATGCAGGCCCGCGAGAGCGTGCTCGGCTCCGAGGCGCTGGGCGACATCCAAGAGCTCTCGCCCATAGTGCAGCCGGGCATGAGCGACTCGGCCAGCCTTGACAACGTGCTCGAGTTTTTCGTCATGAGCGGGCTCTCGCTGCCCCACGCCATGGCGCTGATGGTGCCCGAGAGCTTCAACGACAAGAACCCCATCTCGGAAGACCTCAAGGCGTTCTACGAATACCACTCCATACTGATGGAGCCGTGGGACGGCCCGGCGGCGCTGCTCTTCAGCGACGGGCGCTTCGCCGGGGGCATGCTCGACCGCAACGGCCTGCGCCCGGCGCGCTACACCATCACCAAGAACGACATGATGGTGGTGGCCAGCGAGGTGGGCGTGATGGACTTCGACCCCACCGAGATTGCCGAGAAGGGACGCCTGCAGCCGGGCAAGATACTGCTCATCGACACGCAGGAGGGCCGCATCTACTACGACGGCGAAATCAAGGAGCGCCTGGCCGCGGCGCATCCTTACCGCCAGTGGCTGGCCACCAACCGCATACAGCTCGAGAAACTCAGGAGCGGGCGCCGCGTGGACAACAGCCTGCCCGACCTGATGGGCCGCGAACTGATGTTCGGCTACGGCGAGGAAGACATCAGCTCGACCATCATTCCGATGGCAGTAAGCGGCAGCGAACCCACCGCCTCGATGGGCAACGACACTCCGCTGGCCGTACTCACCGAGCGGCCGCAAACGCTGTTCAACTACTTCAGGCAGCAGTTCGCCCAGGTTACCAACCCCGCCATCGACCCGCTGCGCGAAAACCTGGTAATGTCGCTCACCGAATACATTGGCCGCGTGGGCACGGGCATACTGCAACCCGACGAGACCAACTGCAAGATGGTGCGACTGCCGCACCCCATACTGAACAACACGCAGCTCGACATACTGTGCAACATACGCTACAAGGGCTTCAACACAGTCAAGCTGCCCATCACCTTCGAGTGCGGCAAGGGCGAGGAGGGGCTCCGCGAGGCCCTCGACAGCCTGTGCAAGCAGGCGGAGCGCAGCGTCGACGAGGGCGTCAACTACGTCATTCTGACCGACCGCGGGGCCGACCGCGACCATGCCGCCATCCCGAGCCTGCTCGCCGTGAGCGCCGTGCACCACTACCTGATATCCGTGGGCAAGCGGGTGCAGACGGCACTGATAATAGAGAGCGGCGAGATACGGGAGACCATGCACGCCGCCCTGCTGCTGGGCTACGGCGCGTCGGCACTATGCCCGTACATGGTGTTTGCCATACTCGACGACCTCGTGAGGCGCCACAAGATACAGGAAGACTATGAGACGGCCGAGAAAAACTATGTCAAGGCCGTGAAGAAGGGCCTCATGAAGATAATGGCAAAGATGGGCATCAGCACCATACGCTCTTACCGGGGCGCCAAGATATTCGAGAGCGTAGGGCTGTCCGACAGCCTGCTGCGCGCATACTTCGGCACCGAGGCGTCGACAATAGGCGGCATCGGACTGAAGACCATCGCCGACGACGCGGTGAAGATGCACGACATGGCCTTCGGCAAGCAGGCCAAGGCCGACTTCCTGCCCAACAACGGGCAGTTCCACTACCGCCGCGACGGCATCCGCCACGCCTGGAACCCCGAGACGATAGCCACGCTGCAACAGGCCACACGCACTGGCAGCTATGCCAAGTTCAAGGAGTTCACAAGGCTGGCCGACAAGAAAGACGAGCCCATATTCATCCGCGACTTCTTCGACTTCCGCCGCAACCCGATACCCATCGACCGCGTCGAGCCCGCCGAAAGCATAGTAAGGCACTTCGTGACGGGCGCCATGAGCTTCGGCGCGCTGTCGAAAGAGGCCCACGAGGCCATTGCCCTGGCAATGAACAAGCTCGGGGCTCGCAGCAACACGGGCGAGGGCGGAGAAGACAGCGCACGGTTCACGGCGTCGGTCGACGGCATCAGCCTGTCGTCAAAGACGAAACAGGTGGCCTCGGGGCGCTTCGGGGTCAACGCCGCCTACCTTGTCAACGCCGAGGAGATACAGATAAAGGTGGCACAGGGGGCAAAGCCGGGCGAAGGCGGGCAGCTGCCGGGGTTCAAGGTCGACGAGGTCATTGCCAAGACGCGCCACTCTATACCGGGCATATCGCTCATCTCGCCACCGCCCCACCACGACATATACTCCATTGAAGACCTGGCCCAACTCATATTCGACCTCAAGAACGTCAATCCCAGGGCCGCCATCAGCGTGAAACTCGTGGCCGAGAGCGGCGTGGGAACCATCGCCGCAGGCGTGGCCAAGGCCAAGGCCGATCTCATAGTCATCTCCGGCGCCGAGGGCGGAACGGGTGCCAGCCCTGCCTCAAGCATGCGGTTCGCCGGCATACCGCCCGAGATTGGCCTGGCCGAGGCACAGCAGACGCTCGTGAGAAACGGGCTGAGGGGCTACGTCAGGCTGCAGGCCGACGGACAGCTCAAGACCGGACGCGACGTGATAGCCATGGCGCTGCTCGGCGCCGAGGAGTTCGGGTTCGGCACGGCGGCCCTCATCGTGCTGGGATGCGTGATGATGCGCAAGTGCAACCTGAACACTTGCCCCATGGGAGTGGCCACCCAGGACCCGCGGCTGCGCAAGCATTTCATGGGCAAATACCAGTACTTGGTCAACTACTTCATGTTCCTGGCCGAAGAGGTGCGCGAATACCTGGCCGAGATGGGCTTCACACGGCTCGACGACATAGTGGGCCACACTGAGCTGATAACGGCACGCAAGCCCGCGACAGAGAAGGAGGCCACGCTCGACTTCAGCCGGCTGCTGGCACGCGACGGCGCCGACGGCCCGCTGCACTGCACGGCATCGCAGCGCCACGACCTCGACGACGTGCTCGACAGGCGAATCATCCACGCCGCCGCGGCGGCCATCGACCACCAGGACGAGGCAAACCTCGACTATGCCATACGCAACACCGACCGTGCCGCCTGCGCCATGCTGAGCGGTGCCATAGCTGCCAGGCACGGTGAACAGGGGCTGCCCGACGGCACGGTAAACATCCGCTTCAAGGGCTCGGCAGGCCAGAGCTTCGGGGCATTCCTGGCCAAGGGCGTCAACGTCAAGCTCGAGGGCGAGGCCAACGACTACTTCGCCAAGGGCCTCAGCGGCGGGCGCATAGCCATACTGCCGCCCACCAGGAGCAGCTTCGCGGCCGAAGACAACATCATAGCCGGCAACACCGGGCTCTACGGGGCCACCTCCGGTGAGCTGTACGTCAACGGAAAGGTGGGCGAGCGCTTCGCCGTGCGCAACTCGGGAGCCATCGCCGTGGTAGAGGGAGCGGGCGACCACTGCTGCGAATACATGACGGGAGGCCGCGTGGTGGTGCTCGGCGACACCGGCAGGAACTTCGCCGCAGGCATGAGCGGGGGCGTGGCATATGTGTGGGACCGCCGCCACGACTTCGACTACTACTGCAACATGGACATGGTTGAGATAAACCTTGTAGAGGAAAGCGCCCACCGCAAGGAGCTGCACGAACTGATAAGGCAGCACTACCTGTACACCGGCTCGAAGCTGGCGCGCACGATGCTCGACGACTGGGGGCGCTATGCCGACGACTTCATACAGGTGATACCGATTGAATACAAGCGCGTGCTGCAGGAGGAACAGGTGCGCAAGCTGCAACAGAAGATTGCCGACATGCAGCGAGACTACTGAGGCGCCGCCGCCACCCACGCACTGCAGGGTGGCGAAAGGGCGCCCCGCAACAACCATCAACATAAAAAACAAACAACGCCCCGACCTGCAACGGCCGCAAACAGGGCCGCCCCCACGGCGTGGAGGGGCAGCGAGGGGCTCATAACCAAACAAGAACATGGGCAACCCAAAAGCATTCCTAACCATACACCGGCAGGAAGCCGGTTACCGACCGATACACGACCGAATACACGACTTCGGCGAAGTGGAGCAGACTCTCAACGCCAACGACCGACGCACGCAGGCAAGCCGCTGCATGGACTGCGGCGTGCCGTTCTGCCACTGGGCCTGTCCGCTGGGCAACAAGCCGCCCGAGTGGAACGACGCGCTGTGCAGGGGCGACTACGAACTGGCCTACCGACTGCTCAACTCGACCAACGACTTCCCCGAGTTTACGGGCCGCGTGTGCCCCGCGCTGTGCGAAAAGGCGTGTGTGCTCAACCTCGTGGAGCACGAGCCTACCACCAACCGCGAGGACGAGGCGGCCATCACGGAGATGGCTTTCCACGAAAACTATGTGCGAACAGAGCACCCCGAGCGCAACGGACGGCGGGTGTGCGTGGTGGGGGCAGGCCCGGCAGGGCTGGTGGCGGCCAACAGGCTCAACCTGGCGGGCTACTCTGTCACCGTGTTCGACCGCAACGAGGCCGCCGGCGGGCTGCTGCGCTACGGCATTCCCAACTTCAAGCTCAACAAGGCCATAATAGACAGGCGGCTGGAGGTGATGCGCGGCGAGGGCGTTGAGTTCAGGTGCGGTGTTGAGATAGACGTCAACAAGCTGCCCGACGGCTTCGACGCCTACGTGATAGCCACCGGCACGCCTACCGCCCGCGACCTCAAGGTGCCGGGGCGCGAACTGCGCGGCGTATATTTCGCGCTCGACATGCTGGCCCAGCAAAACCGAGTGCTGGCCGGAATGGAGTTCAACAAAGACCAGACGGTGAGCGCCCGGGGCAAGGATGTGCTCGTGATTGGCGGCGGCGACACCGGCAGCGACTGCATAGGCACGGCCCACCGTCAGGGCTGCCGCAGCGTCACACAGATAGAAATCATGCCAATGCCGCCGGCAGGCCCCGACGACCCGCAGAACCCCTGGCCCGCTTTCCCGCGCACGCTGAAGACCACTTCGAGCCACGAAGAGGGCTGCACGCGGCGCTGGAACGTCAACACTCTGGAGTTCCTTGGCAAGGACGGCCGGCTGACGGGTGTGAAGGTGCAGGAGATCGAGTGGAAGCCCAACCCCGAAGGCGGCCGCCCGCTGATGGTGCCGGCGGGCAAGCCCGAGGTAATCAAGGCCGACATGGCCCTGCTGGCCATGGGATTCCTGAAGCCTGAGCTGCCCAAGGTGGCCGACAACGTGGTGTTTGCCGGCGACGCGGCGAGCGGTGCCTCGCTCGTGGTCAGGGCCATGGCATCGGGGCGCGACGCCGCCGCCAAGATAGACAACATGCTGAGGGGCGCCCGCTGACGGCAGCCGGTGGCAAGCAAAAAGGGTGGTGCGCCCATGCGGCGCACCACCCTTTGCTTTTCATCCGCCCCGCCAACGGCCCCAGGCCGGGCCCGCGGCGGGAGCGGGCATCCCTAAAACCACAGCATCATGCCGCCGTGGCCGCCCTGCACCCTGGCCCCAGCCTTGCGGCAGGCTGGCAGCAGGCAGGTTGCGGCCTACGGGGCCTCACAGTGCAAGACAGCCCGCACAGCAGGCCGAAACGGCCAATATCGCACTGCCATGCGTCACTCCATGCAACCCTCGACGGCCGCGACGGTCAGCTGCCGAGCACGCCGCGCACGCGGTCGTCGAACGCCGACAGGGCCGCCGTGGCGCCATCGCCCATGGCAATGACTATCTGCTTGAACGGCACGTCGGCCACGTCGCCTGCGGCATACACGCCCGGCACCGACGAGCGCCCGGCACCGTCGGTCACTATCTCGCCGCGGCGGTTTATGTTGACAAGCCCGGCGAAAGGCCCGGAGGCCGGCACAAGCCCTATCTGTACGAACACCCCGTCGAGCGGCAGCGTGCTCACCTCGCCCGTGTTGAGGTCGCGCACGTCGATGGCCGTGACCTTCTTGCCGTCGCCAACCACGCGCACCGTCTGCCTCGAGGTCAGTATCTCAACATTGCCAAGGCTGCGAGCCTTGTATTGCAGCACGGTGTCGGCGCGCAGCTCGGCCGCAAACTCAAGCACTGTGACGCGGCTGCAGATGCCGGCAAGGTCGATGGCGGCCTCTATGCCCGAGTTGCCTCCGCCTATGACGGCCACGTGGCGCCCCTTGTAGAAAGGCCCGTCGCAGTGGGGGCAGAACGCCACGCCGCGCCCAATGTACTCCGACTCGCCTTCGACGCCGAGCCTGCGCCACGACGCCCCGGTGGCAATGATCACGGCAGGGGCCACAAACGTCTCGCCGCCCTTGGCCTTGACGCTCTTCAGCGGCTGGCTGAAGTCGGCTCCCTCTACGCTCCTGTTGGCAAACACCTCGATGGGGTAAGCCCCTATGTGCTCCTGCAGCGCGGCGGCAAGCGACGCTCCCGTCGTTGCCGGCACCGAGATAAGGTTCTCTATGCCCACCGTGTCGTTGACCTGGCCGCCTATCCTGCCGGCCACCACGGCCACGCTGAGGCCCTTGCGAGCCGAGTATATGGCAGCCGAGGCACCGGCCGGCCCTCCGCCGACCACCACCACGTCGAAGCGCCGCTCAACCGGTTCGGCCTGGCCGGCGCCCTCCGACCCGTACTTGGCCTCGAGCTCGTCGAGCAGCACCCCGAGGTCGCCGCGGCCCACATGCAGCAGCTCTCCGTCGGCAAAGACCGACGGCACGCCCTGTATGCCGAGCGCCGCCACCTCGTCTTGCCACAGCCCTCCGTCAACAATCTCGTGCTCCACGTCGGTGCCCAGCAGCGTCACAACGTTGAGGGCCTGCACCACGTCGGGGCAGTTGGTGCACGATAGCGACATGTAAGTGCGCAGCCTCACCGGGCCTTTCAGGGCCCGTATGCGCGCCGCCACAGCCCCGTCGGGCAGGTTCTTGCCTGCCCCGTCGGCGTTGAGCAGCGCCAGCAGCAGCGAGGTAAACTCGTGGCCGCCGGGTATTCCGCGGAAAGTGATGCCGGTGGGGGTCTCGTCTTTCACTATGGCAAACTCGAGCCTGCCGCCATCGGCGGCCTCGGTCTGCAGCTCGAGCATGGGCGAGCACGAGCAGAAGTCTGTGAGGAAGCCCTCCAACTCGCCCGCCTTCTGGTGGCCGGGCGACAAAGCCGCACGGAGCACATAGTGCGACTTGAGCCCTGCGAGCAGGGTTTTCACCTGCTCCAATATATCTCTGTCAAGCATAATGTCATATAATTAAGCCCCTGTCCCGGCATCCCGCGAGGGGAGGTGCACGCTGTGCACCAGGGGCAAAGGGGCTATGGTTGAAACAAAGCCCAGACCTGTCGATATGCGGCCGAAGCCTGCCACGGCACTCGCGCCATGCACCCAAGCCGCCGCCACCCTATTGCCGGCACCTTGGCTGCAGCCCCGCCGCGGCGCCGCACGGGGCGCACAGGGCAATGGCACAGGCCGACGGGCCGGGCAACAGGATGGAGCCTGCAGGGCTCCAACAACCAGTCTGGGTATAAAAACAAACTGCACTCCGGCCACGAAAGGCAGGGCCGGGGCTGCCGCAAGGGCTGCGGGGCATGGCTGCCACGCCGCGCAAGCCGCCGCCACGGGCGGCCCCGGCCGCAGAGGGCGGGGCCGCTGGCGGCGATTAAATCACAACTTGCCCACGAGGTCGATGCTCGGCTTGAGTGTCTCGCTGCCGGCCTTCCACTTGGCTGGGCAAACCTCGCCGCTGTGGGTGGCCACAAACTGGGCGGCCTCAACCTTGCGCAGCAGCTCGTCGGCGTTGCGGCCGATGCTGTTGTCCTGCACCTCGGCCACCTTTACCAGGCCATCGGGGTTAACCAGGAACGTTCCGCGGTAGGCCACACCCTCGTCTTCCTTCATCACGCCGAAGCCGCGGCTGAGCACGCCGGTGGGGTCGGCAAGCATCGCATACTTTATTTTCTTTATGCTGTCCGAGGCGTCGTGCCATGCCTTGTGCACGAAGTGGGTGTCTGTGCTCACCGAGAACACCTCGACGCCCATCTCCTTCAGGCGGTCGTATTTCTCGGCCAGGTCCACCAGTTCGGTGGGGCAAACGAAGGTGAAGTCGGCCGGGTAGAAGAAGAACAGGGCCCACTTGCCCTTCAGGTCTTCGCTGCTCACTGTCTTGAACTCTCCATTCTGGAATGCCTGTACCTTGAACTCAGGCATCTGTGCGTTGATTATTGATTCCATGTCGTCTTGTTTTTAATTGTATGTTGTTACGTTTATCTATTGTTGTCGCTTTGTCTTTTTGACACTGCAAAGATAGCCACAATGGCCACGCAAAGCAAACAGACAATGCCTATCGGCCGATAGACGGCATCTATCGGCGGCAGACAACACGCTGTATGCCAGGCCGGTAAATGCCGCCGGAGGCCCGAAACAGGGTTTGCTTGAGACAAATAAATACCCAAAAATGATGATTTGCCGACGAAAAACGCCCGATGTTACACGATTGTCGCGCAGAATGAGTAAGTTTGCAGTACGCAAACCAACAAACCACAGAGACCATGACACTGCAACAAATGGAATACATCGTGGCCGTCTACCGCCTGCGCCACTTCGCCAAGGCCGCCGAACAATGTGGCGTGACGCAGCCCACGCTGAGCTCGATGATACAGAAACTGGAAGACGAACTGGGCCTGCGCATCTTCGACCGCACCGCCCAGCCCGTGGCGCCGACGCCGGCCGGGCGCCTGGTGGTTGAGCAGGCGTGGCGCGTGCTGGTGCGCGCCAACAAGATAAAAGACATCGTGGCCGAGGCCAAGCGGTCGGTGCGGGGGGCCTTCAAGGTGGGCATTCTGCCCACCATAGCCCCCTACCTGCTGCCGAGGTTCTTCCCGCGGCTGCTGGCCGACCACCCCGAGACCGACATCCGCGTGGCCGAGATGAAGACAGAGGCCATAAAGCAGGCCCTGGCCAGAGGCGAGATAGACGCCGCCATAGTGGCCGACGTCGACGGGCTCGACCACTTCGACATGACCGAGCTTTACTTCGAGCAGTTTGTGGCCTACGTGGCCAAGGGCGACGCCCTGTCGGCGGCTGCCTCGGTGCGCTCGGCCGACCTTGCCGACAGCTTCCTTTGGCTGCTCGACGAGGGCCATTGCTTCCGCGACCAGATAGTGAAGTTCTGCGGACTGAAAGACGGACAGACGTCGAAGAACGTCTATTCGCTGGGCAGCATCGAGACATTCATGCGCATGGTCGAGGGCGGGCGCGGCACCACCTTCATCCCCGAGCTGGCCCTCGACCAGCTCTCGGAGGCCCAGCGACGCCTTGTCAGGCCCTTCGCCCTGCCCATACCCACGCGCCGCATAGTGCTGCTCACCACCCGCACGTTTGTGCGCGAGGCCATGAGGAGCCTGCTGGCCGACTACGTGAGGGCCGCCGTGCCGCCGCGCATGCTCAGCATGAACAACACCGAGCAGCGCGTCTGACAGGCCCACGCGCCGGCGCCGGCCGGGCGCATTGAGCCTCAGCGAATTACAAAACGGCCCGTTTTGCCGTCTGAAACGGGCCGTTCGGCATCGCAATACGGGCCGTTCGGCAATGCCGAACGGCCCCGACAAGCCGCAACTACCTATCGTCGCCACCATGCATCGAGCGCATGCCTGGGCAAGACGCCGGAAGAATGGCATGCAAGAAAGCCTGACCAACAAGCGCCTGGGAAGCCGGGAGAAGGAAAACAAAGCGCACGGACGGCGGTCTGCAGGTCGATTACGGGTTAACCCTAATCGACCTGCAGAGGCCAGAGAGATTTTGTTTTGTTGCCGGAAGATTGGCTGACGCATTTGCCGAAGGCGTAGCGGGCTACGACGAGGCAAAGCGGACGGCAAGATGCCGGCAACAGGACAAAAGCGCCTGGGAAGCCGGGAGAAGGAAAACAAAGCGCGCGGACGGCGGTCTGCAGGGCGATTAGGGTTAAATAAACTTAAGTGTATAAGCGCCCACATACTATCCCCCCCGCATTCTGCGTCTAATAAATACTATGTACAGGATAATCATGTTGTGCCTTGTGGCAATGTCGTCGCTGATAGCGGCCGCGCAAGGCTCGGTGAAAGGAAAGATAATAGACAGGCAGAGCAACGAGGCGCTGCAGTTTGTCAACATCAAGGTAAGCCAGGCCAAGACGGGCAAGATGGTGAAGGGAAGCGTGACCGACGGCGGCGGGGCATTCAACATAACGGGCCTGGCCGACGGCGACTACGTGCTCGAGGCGTCGTACATCGGCTACAAGCCGGCCACGCGCAAGTTTACCATCTCGGCCGGCCACAGGCAGTCGAACTTCCCGTTTATCTACCTCGGCGAAGACAGCCAGGTGCTCAAGGAGGTGCAGGTGACGGGCCAACGCTCGCAGATGAAGCTCGAGGTAGACCGCAAGACGTTCACCGTCGACCAGGTGCTGGCAGCCGCGGGTGGCTCGGCCAGCGACCTGCTCGAGAACATACCTTCGGTAGAGATTGACACCGACGGCGAGATTTCGCTGCGCGGCAACACCAGCGTCGAGATATGGATAAACGGCAAGGCCAGCGGGCTGACCACCGACAACCGCGCCGAGATACTGCAACAGATACCGGCCGAGAGCATAGAGCGGGTGGAGGTGATAGACAACCCGAGCGCCAAGTACAGCCCCGAGGGCTCGGCCGGCATCATCAACATTGTGCTCAAGCGCGACCGCAAGGCCGGATACTACGGCTCGCTGCGGGCCGGGGCCGACACGCGGGGCGGATGGAACACCAGCGGAAGCATCAACTACTCGAGCGGAAAGCTCGACGCCTTTGCCAACATAGGCTACCGCAGGCGCAAGAGCACGGGCGGGGCCAGGAGCGAGCAGACATATACGCAGAGCCGGCAATACCAGAACTACGAGACCGACAGCGAGAACAGGGGAGGCAACCTCTTTGCAAGGGCGGGGCTGACATGGCACCCCACGGCGGCCGACGAGCTGTCGCTCTCGGGCATGACGATGCTCGGCGACAACGACAACACCAGCCTAACGCCCTACCACTACGGCATGCTGGGGGCCCAGGCCGACTCGTATGTAATGTTCAGGCGCAACTCCGGCAGCGGCGACATGAGGATGTACCACGCCGAACTGGACTATGTGCACAACTTCGGCGAGAAGCACAAGATTGACTTCAACCTGTCGTTCGACCGCTGGAAGAGCGACCAAGACAACTACTACCAGGACAGCACCACGTGGAACGACGGCTCGCAGCCCACGGAATACTCTTACCAGTACCGCCCCATGCACATGAACAACCGCTCGTGGGAGGCAAAGGTGGACTACGAAAACCAGGTGACGGAAGACCTCAAGGTGGAAGCGGGCTACGACGGGCGCTTCTCGCGCGAGAACTCGCCGCAGGAGTCGTGGATCGACGAGACCAGCTGGACGGGCCAGAACGTGGCCGAAGACCGCGAATACTTCAACCGGTTCATCTACGACATCGACGTCCACGCGCTCTACGCCACCCTAACCACCAAGCTCGGCCCGGTGGGGGTGATGGCCGGACTGCGCGGCGAATACTGGCGGGTGAACACCGAGAGCTATGACTACTGGCAGGAACACGACCCCTCGCTGCGCGACACGCCGTTCAAGAAAGACTATTTCCAGCTCTTCCCGAGCCTCTTCCTGAGCTACCACTTCAACGAGACGGCGCAGCTGCAGCTCAACTACACGCGACGGCTCAGGCGACCCTGGGGCGGGCAGCTCAACAGTTTCCGCAACACGCGCGACGCCTCGATGATATCGTTTGGCAACCCACAACTGACACCGGAGTACACCAACTCGTTCTCTCTCAACTTCCTCAAGACGTGGCAAGACCACACGCTGAGCGTGAGCGCCTACTACAGGCCGACAACCGACGTGATACAGCGTGTCACCTACAACCACAACGACACGATATACTCTACCAACGAGAACGTGGCGAAGAGCCAGAGCGCCGGCGTTGAGCTCATTGTCAAAAACAAGCTCTTCCGCATCCTCGACCTCACCACGACCGTCAACGCCTACTACTACAAGCTCGACGGGTTCAGCTATGTCATAGACAACCAGACCGTCACGGGCGAGGCCGACGAGAATTTCTCGTGGGACGCACGCCTGCTGGCCAGCGTCATCCTGCCCTACGACATATCGCTACAGGCCACCGGGCGCTACAACTCGCGACGGGTGATAACGCAAGGCTACCGCGAACCCAACGCAAGCCTCGACCTGGGCGTGCGCAAGACGTTCCTTAACAAGGCATTGGCGCTGTCGGTAAACTGGCGCGACGTGCTCGGAACGCGCCGCTGGAAAAACCACACCGGCAACGACAGCTTCGAGAGATACCAGGAAAACTGGCGCGACCCGCGCGTCAACGTCACCCTGACGTGGAACTTCGGCAACATGAACGGCGAGAAAAAACGGCCCGAAAACGCCATGGGCGGCAGCGACACCGAGGCAACCGGCTTCGGCGGATATGGGGAGTAGAAGCAGGCTCGGGCGAGTTTTAATTACTAATGTATCAAGGAGGTAGAGGGAATTAGGGGGAGTTAGTGAGCTAACTCCATCTACCTCCGAATGCCTTTGTCTTCTCAACTTCATTTAACTATGCACCTTTGGTGCATCGGGGAATATTGGTTACTTTTGTAGCCCATAACAAAACGAGTCAAGAAATGCAACATACAAGAGTAAGGGAAGAACTGTTTCCCGACTGCCCCATACGCAACGTACTGTCCCGAATAAGCTGCAAGTGGCCCATGCTGGTGCTGTTTACACTCAGCCAAAGGGGCACGCTGCGATTCAACACGCTGCGCCGCGCCTTGCCAGACATATCCCAGAAGATGCTCACAGCCACGCTGCGCACGCTCGAAGAAGATGGGCTGGTAGTCAGGCAGGTGTATGCCGAGGTGCCTCCGCGCGTGGAATACGGGCTGACGGAGCGCGCACGCTCGCTGCTGCCCATACTCGACGAACTGGTAGACTGGGCACACAGCAACATGGCCGCCATCATGCGCGACAGGCAACGCCACGCCGGCGGTGAGCCCGCTGCCGTATGACACAGAAAACGGGAGGCCATATCACTATGGTCTCCCGTCACAAACTTCAAACAACCAAAAAAGAAATAGATTGCTTGCGCACATCCGGCAGGCCGCCGCAAACAGGCCGCGGCAGGCCTCAGGCCGGCATTATCATCGGCAGGAAACGCAGGCCCGCACGGGCCACGTCACCTGATGAACAACAGTTCGCGGTACTTTGGCAGCGTCCAGAGGTCGTCTTCCACAAGCAGCTCGAGCTTGTCTATCTGGTAGCGTATGGCCTCCATCTTGGGCGCCACGGTGTCGTGGTAGGCCACTGCCTTAGCCCTGGCATCCTCAATCTTGTTTGCCACCTTGCGCGCATTGATGAGTTCGTCTACTCCCCGCTCTATCACCTGGGTGCGCTCGGCTATCTCTTCTATGAGCTTCACGTTGCGCACAGACAGGCTGTCGGCCTTACCGGCGTCGAACACGCTGCGCATGTTGGCCACGTTCTTGAGCAACTGGCTCTGGTAGTGGGTGGCCACGGGTATGATGTGGTTCATCGACAGGTCGCCCATCACGCGCGCCTCGATCTGTATTTTCTTGGTGTAAGTCTCCCACTTCACCTCGTTGCGCGCCTCAAGTTCCTTTTTCGTCATCACACCGAGCCTCTCGAACATCTCCACGCTCGACCCGTCGAGGTAGCGGTCGAATATCACCGGGCAGCTGCCCTCGGTGTCGAGGCCCCGGCGGCGAGCCTCCTCAACCCACTCTTCCGAGTAACCGTTGCCGTCGAAGCGTATGGGCTTGCACGCCCTGATGTCCTCCCTGAGCACGTCGACGATGGCCCTTGTCAGCTCCTCGCCGCCCTCCACGAGCGCGTCGACACGCCTCTTGAAGTCTGTCAGCGCCTCGGCCACGGCCGAGTTCAGGGCAATCATGGCGCTGGCACAGTTGGCCTCGGAGCCCACGGCGCGGAACTCAAAGCGGTTGCCGGTAAAGGCAAAGGGGCTCGTGCGGTTGCGGTCGGTGTTGTCTATGAGCAGCTCGGGTATCTCGGGAATGTCGAGCTTCATGCCCTGCTTGCCTGCCATGGCAAAGAGGTCGTCCTTGTCAGACATCTCGATGTGGTCGAGCAGTTCGCTGAGCTGCGTGCCGAGGAACGACGAGATGATGGCCGGCGGCGCCTCGTTGGCCCCGAGCCGGTGGGCATTGCCCGCGCTCATGATGCTCGCCTTGATAAGTCCGTTGTGGCGGTAGACGCCCATCAGCGTCTCGACGATGAACACCACGAATCGCAAGTTGTCTACCGGTGTCTTGCCTGGAGCGTGCAGCAGCACCCCGGTGTCGGTCGAGAGGCTCCAGTTGTTGTGCTTGCCCGAGCCGTTGATGCCGGCAAACGGCTTCTCGTGGAGCAGCACGCGGAAGCCGTGCTTGCGCGCCACCTTCTTCATGAGCGACATGAGCAGCATGTTGTGGTCTACGGCCAGGTTGGTCTCCTCGAATATCGGCGCCACCTCAAACTGGTTGGGTGCCACCTCGTTGTGGCGCGTCTTGCACGGTATTCCGAGCTCGAGCGCCTGTATCTCGAGGTCTTTCATGAAGGCCTGCACGCGATCCGGTATGGCGCCGAAGTAGTGGTCGTCCATCTGTTGGTTCTTTGCCGAGTCGTGGCCCATTAGCGTCCGCCCCGTAAGCAGCAGGTCGGGGCGCGCCGAGTAAAGGCCCTCGTCTACCAGGAAGTACTCCTGCTCCCACCCGAGGTTGCTCTGCACCTTCTTGACGTCGGGGTAGAAGTAGTGGCAAACGTCGGTGGCGGCCACGCTAACGGCATGCAGCGTGCGCAGCAGCGGGGCCTTGTAGTCGAGCGCCTCGCCCGTGTAGGATATGAAGATGGTGGGTATGCAGAGCGTGTCGTCCATGATGAAGACAGGCGACGTGGGGTCCCATGCAGAGTAGCCCCGCGCCTCGAAGGTGTTGCGAATGCCCCCGCTGGGAAACGAACTGGCGTCGGGCTCCTGCTGCACGAGCAGCTTTCCCGAGAACTCCTCGACCATGCCACCCTTGAAATCGTGCTCGATGAA
This sequence comes from Marseilla massiliensis, assembly GCF_023336985.1. Taxonomy (NCBI): domain Bacteria; kingdom Pseudomonadati; phylum Bacteroidota; class Bacteroidia; order Bacteroidales; family Prevotellaceae; genus Marseilla; species Marseilla massiliensis. The sequence goes on from NZ_JAMBLP010000011.1 coordinate 60,217, forward strand.
CGAGTCGTGCTTCTCGGCCGTGCCTTCAGTCAGCGGCTGGAACCAGTGCGTATAGTGCGTCACGCCCATCTCGGTGGCCCACTGCTTGATGCCTGCGGCCACGGCGTCGGCTATCGAGCGGTCGAGCCTGGCCCCGTTGTCAATGACGTCTGTCAGTTTCTCGTAGACGTCCTTGGGCAGGTACTTGTACATTTTCTCCCGGTTGAACACATATTTCCCGAAATACTCGTAGGGCCGTTCAGCCGGCGCTTTCACTTCCAGGGGCTTCTTCTTGAAAGCCTCTGCCACGACTTGGAATCTGAGGTTGTCCATAGATATTATGTTTTTTGTGTTATACGTTAGTTGCCTGCCTCACGTCAGGGGCGCAGCGTGAAACCGCAGGCGAAGTAAGCCTTCTGCGTGGCGGGGTTGGCACTGACCGACGCGAAGAGCGGCACGGTGAACCGCGGCGTCACCGCCACCTCCTTGGTGGCCCGCAGCGACACGTTTGTCACGGCAAACCCGTCGACGTCGGCGTAGATTGCCGATGCCTCATAGGGCACCGCCCCCACGGCGGCCAGCCACTCCATGCCCCCGAGGCGGAACGGGGCCGACAGTTCGACATACGACGAATAAGCGTGTTTCTGGCTGCCGTCGTCGCCCGGCTTGTAGTCGTTTCCGGCAAAGTTTGTGTACCACTGCAGTGCCAAGGGCCCGAAGTCGTAGCCCACGTTGGCCTCGAAGACATGGGCAGTGGAGTGTGCCCCGTAGTAGAAATAGCGCTTGTCGGGCCCGCTGTTGAACCAGTAGTCGGTCACTCCCACGTTGAATCCGCCCACGCTGTAGCCCAGGGTGAGGTCGAGCTCCTTGGTGTCGCCCGAGTCGAAGCCCACGTTTCCCCATGCCGTCAGCGAAAGCCCGCGCCACGAAAGGCCCAGAGATGGCTGCACACTGATGCCGCCAAGGTCCTGACCACGCCACACATACTGGCTCACGAAGTCGGCCGAAGCCGAGGCTTCCACTCTGTCTTGCGCACTCGCCACTGCGGCACCGGCGGTAAGCATGACCGCCGCGATGCCCATTTTTCTTGCCTTTCTCATTGTCGTCTCGTTTTTAAGTGTTGGTTATCTTGTGTCGTGTTGGTTTGCTATCCGAGCCACCGGCCTATCCGGTCGAGCGCCTCGAGGCAGCTGTCGCGGTCGCCGAAGGCCGTCAGTCGCACGTAGCCCTCGCCGCTCGGGCCGAATCCCACGCCGGGGGTGCACACCACGTGGGCGTTGTAGAGCATCTGCTCGAAGAACCGCCAGCTGCCCTCGCCGTCGGGTGTCTGCACCCACAGGTAAGGCGCGTCCTCGCCCCCGTCGACCCTCAGGCCCAGTGCCGTGAGCGCATTGCGCATCAGCCTTGCGTTCTCCATGTAGTAGCCAATGGTCTGTCGCACCTGCTCGCGTCCCTCGGGCGTGTATGTTGCCTCGGCCGCGCGCTGGCTTATGTAGCTCGCCCCGTTGAACTTGGTGCACTGGCGCCTGTACCACAGCTTGTGCAGCGAGATGCGCTCGCCCTCGAGCGTGGCCGCGGTCACCTCCTTGGGCACCACGGTGTAGCCGCAGCGCACGCCGGTGAAGCCGGCCGTCTTTGAGTAGCTGTGGAACTCGATGGCCACCTTGCGCGCGCCCTTTATCTCGTAGATGGAGTGCGGTATGTCGGGGTTCTGTATGTAAGCCTCGTAGGCCGCGTCGAAGAAAATGAGCGTATCGTTGCGCAGGGCGTAGTTCACCCACTTGCGCAGCTCGTCTTTCGACAGCACGGTGCCCGTGGGGTTGTTGGGGTAACAGAGGTAGATGATGTCCACGCGTCGGTCGGGCAGCTGCGGCACGAAGCCGTTGCCGGCCGTGCACGGCATGTACACCACGTTGCTCCACCGGCCGTCGTTGACCACCCCCGCGCGCCCTATCATCACGTTAGAGTCTATGTATACGGGATAGATGGGGTCGGTCACGCCGATGCTGTTGTCCCACCTCACCAGCTCCTGTATGTTGCCCGTGTCGCTCTTTGCGCCGTCGTTGACGAATATCTCCGACGGGTCGAGGTGTATGCCGCGCGGCAGGAAGTCGTTCTTCACTATGGCCTCGCGCAGGAAGGCGTAGCCCTGCTCGGGCCCATAGCCGTGGAACCCGCCCTCGGTGCCCATCTCGTCGGCAGCCTTGTGTATGGCCTCGACCACCGCCGGGCACAGCGGCCGCGTGACGTCGCCTATGCCCAGGCTGATGACGCCTGCCGTGGGGTGCTGCACCTTGAAGGCGTTCACCTTCTTGGAAATGTCGGCGAACAAGTAGTTGTTCGGCAACTTGAGGAAATGTTCGTTTACCAATGCCATAAGTCCTGTCTTTTTTTATGATTGTTGAAGTTGTGATCGATATTGCCGCGGGCCCTCATCCGGCCACCTGCACCTCGCCCTCGAAGACAAACTCCGCAGGCCCTGTGAGGTAGACGTGGCCGTCGTCACCGGCCCAGTCGACGCCCAGCTCGCCGCCGTCCATGACAATGCGCGAGGCCCTGGGGGCCCTGCCGGTGAGCGAGGCGGCCACCGCGGTGGCGCAGGCGCCCGTGCCGCAGGCCATGGTCACGCCGCTGCCCCGCTCCCACACGCGCGCCCTGATGAGCCCGTCGGCCAGCACCTGTGCGAACTCGATGTTGCACCGCTGCGGAAACAGGGCCGAGCGCTCGAGCAGCGCGCCCCATCGGGCCAGGTCGAGGCCGTCGACCGAGTCGGCGAAGACCACGAAATGGGGGTTGCCCATCGACACGAACGTGCCGCAGAACTCGCGCCCGCCGGCCGCCACGCTACCGTTGACCATGCTCCCGCCCGGGGCCGACAGCAGGCCGGCGTCGGCAAGCACGGGCGCCCCCATGTCGACGGTGACGCTCTCGACGGTGTTGTCGTGCCTGAGGTGCAGCCTGAGTGTCTTGACGCCCGAGAGCGTGAGCAGCCGTATGGTGGTGCTGTCGGTGATGCCCTTCTCATAAAGGTACTTGCCCACGCAGCGCGAGGCGTTGCCGCACATGAGCGCCTCGGAGCCGTCGGCGTTGAATATGCGCATGGTGAAGTCGGCCTCGGGCACGCGGGAGCAGCCTATGAGCACCAGCCCGTCGGCCCCTATGCCCGTGTGGGGCGAGCTCCATGCCACGGCGGCCGCGGCCGGGTCGGCAACGTCGTTGAGCAGGGTGTCTACATATATATAGTCGTTGCCTGCGCCCTGCATCTTGGTAAATCTGACCGTCTTTGCCATAGCTTGCTTCCTTTCTTTTATCTACGGGCCACACCATGCGGCTCATTTCACGCTGCAAAGATACGATATTTCGGAAGGAAACCGCTGCTACAAATGACGTTTTAAATCTACTTTAGACAGGAGACTTTTAAATTGTCGCCATATTGCCGCTATGCGTTTACAATCTGAAACCAACCGCGGCCTATAGCAAGCCAAGTGTAAGCACAATGCAAAATAGAAGTACATATTGTTCGATTTAAGGCTTATCAAGTTGCATTTTGTAGTAATTTTGCAGCGTGAACTTTGCAAAGTGAAACTCAAACAGGTAACAATTAAATAAAAAGGAGAGCCAGACATGAGAAAAATCGAAGCCATAATAAGGAAATCGCGGTTTGAAGACGTGAAGGCTGCCCTGCTCGACGCCGACATCGAATGGCTGTCGTACTACGACGTGAGAGGCATAGGCAAGTCAAGGCAGGGCAGGATTTACCGTGGCGTGGTCTACGACACGAGCTCCATTGAGCGCACCATGATATCGCTGGTGGTCAGAGACAAAAACGTTGACAAGACCGTCAAGGCCATACTCAGCGCCGCCCGCACTGGCGAGATTGGCGACGGCCGCATATTCGTCTACCCCGTAGAAGACGCCATACGCATACGCACTGGCGAGCACGGCGACGTGGCACTGTACAACGCCGAGCAGGAAAGCTGACGCCCGGCGGCAGGGGGCGCGCGCCAAACGGCCCGTCCTGCACCACCAAACGGCCCGTTTCAGGGCGCGAAACGACCCGTATCGGGCCGCAATACGGCCCGTTTGGCGGGCCCTGCGCGGCGTCGGCCGCCGACAGCCGTGCCACGGCCGGCGCGGCGGGCCACAAGAGCAAACACATATTCAGGACAAGACACAAAAACAAACAACGATGAAAACTATAATGAAAGCGCATGCACCGCATGCAAGGGCCATGGCCACAGCCGCCATGGCAACCATGGGCGCCACGGCGGCGGCAGCCGCCGAGGCCGCGGGCGCCGAGCCCACGCCCGACACGGGCAACACGGCCTGGATGATAATGGCCACCATACTCGTGCTGCTGATGAGCATACCGGGCATAGCCCTGTTCTACGGCGGGCTGGTAAGGCAGAAAAACATGCTCAGCGTGATAATGCAGACACTGTTCATAGTGGGCGTGGTGAGCATACTGTGGGTGGCCTTCGGCTATTCGTGGGCCTTCGGCACAGGCTTCAGCGAGAGCGGCAACCCGCTGTGGGCCGTGATGGGCGGCTTCGACAAGGCATTCATGGCAGGCGTGGACACGTCGGCCACCATGGCCAGCGGCATACCCGAGCTGGTGTTCGCAATGTTCCAGTGCATGTTTGCGCTGATAACGCCGGCGCTCATACTCGGCGCCTTCGCAGAGCGCATACGCTTCAGTGGCTATGCCGTGTTCATAGTGCTGTGGGTGATACTGGCCTACTTCCCCATGGCCCACTGGGTGTGGGGCGGAGGGTTCCTGCAGCAGATGGGGGCCATCGACTTTGCCGGGGGCACCGTGGTGCACATCAACGCCGGCATCTCGGCGCTGGTGATGGCGCTCATGATAGGCCCGCGCGATGACTACCGCCGGGGCCACGCCATACTGCCCCACAACATAACGTTTGTGTTCATGGGCACATCGTTCCTGTGGATTGGATGGTTCGGCTTCAACGCCGGCAGCGGACTGGCAGCCGACGGGCTGGCCGCCAACGCGCTGCTTGTCACCCACGTGGCCGCAGCCGTGGCCGCCGTGACCTGGATGGCAGCCGACTGGGCCGTCAACCACAAGCCCACCACCGTGGGCGCATGCACCGGGGCCGTGGCCGGGCTCGTGGCCATAACGCCGGCAGCCGGCTCGGTGAGCCTGGGCGGAGCCATTGCCATAGGCGTCATCACGCCCCTGGTATGCTTCATGATGGTGGCCGTGGTGAAGCCATACTTCAAGTATGACGACGCGCTCGACGCCTTCGGCGTACACGGCATAGGCGGCATAGTGGGCTCGCTGCTCACGGGCGTGTTCGCCACCAGGGCCGTCACAGGCGAGGCCGGGGCCGAGGGCGCCCTCTACGGCGACTGGCACCAGCTGTGGGTACAGGTTGTGGCCACGCTCGTGTCGATAGTGTTCAGCGCCGTGGTCACCTATGTTCTCTACAAGATTGTCGACTCACTTGTAGGCATAAGGGCCGACAAGCGAATGGAGGAAGAAGGGCTCGACATATACGAGCACGGCGAGTCGTGCTACAACTGACAAGACGCGACAAGCCCCGGGCGGCGGGGCCTACGCCCCGCCGCCCCACCAAGCCGGAGCCGGCAGGCCGCCACCTTACACCAGTAAGCCAGGGCGGGCCTGCCGGCCCCGGCAACATAGCCTACGGGCACCGCAACAGACTTCATACCAAACCATAAACAAAGCAATATGTGTGGAATAGTAGCAATTTTCAACATCCGCCAACAGACGGCGGAACTGAGGCAGAAGGCCTTGCAGATGAGCAGGAAGATACGTCACCGCGGACCCGACTGGAGCGGCATATACTGCGGCGGGTCGGCCATACTGGCACATGAACGGCTGGCCATCGTCGACCCCGAGTCGGGACGGCAGCCGCTGATGAGCCCCGACGGCAAGGTGGCGCTGGCCGTCAACGGCGAGATTTACAACCACCGCGACATACGCCGCCGCTACGCCGGGCGCTACGCCTTCATGACGGGCAGCGACTGTGAGGTGATACTGGCGCTGTGGCGCGACAAGGGCCCGGCGCTCGTCGACGAGCTCAGCGGCATCTTCGCCTTCGCGCTCTACGACGAGCAGACCGACGAGTTCCTGATTGCGCGCGACCCCATTGGCGTGATACCGCTCTACATGGGCACCGACGACGACGGCACGGTATACGTGGCGAGCGAGCTCAAGGCGCTCGAGGGCTTCTGCAAGCAGTATGAGGCCTTCCCGCCGGGCCACTATTACTACAGCCGCGACGGCCACGCCACGCAATACTACAAGCGCGACTGGGCCGACTACGACGCCGTGAAAGACAACGGAGCCGACACGGAAGAGCTGAGGCAGGCGCTCGAGCAGGCCGTGCGCCGACAGCTGATGAGCGACGTGCCCTACGGCGTGCTGCTGTCGGGCGGGCTCGACTCGTCGGTCATCAGCGCCGTGGCCCGCAAGTTCTCGGCCACGAGGGTGGAGAGCGGAGGCCGCGACGAGGCCTGGTGGCCCAGGCTCCACTCGTTTGCCGTGGGCCTCAGGGGCGCGCCCGACCTGGCCAAGGCAAGGCTCGTGGCCGACCACATCGGCACCGTACACCACGAGATAAACTACACCCTGCAGGAGGGCATCGACGCGCTGAGCGACGTGATATACTTCACCGAGACCTACGACGTGACCACGGTGAGGGCCTCGACGCCCATGTACCTGCTGGCCCGCTTCATACGGTCGATGGGCATCAAGATGGTGCTCTCGGGCGAAGGGGCCGACGAGGTGTTCGGCGGCTACCTCTACTTCCACAAGGCACCCACGCCAAGGGCATTCCACGAGGAGACCGTGCGCAAGCTGTCGAGGCTGCACCAGTACGACTGCCTCAGGGCCAACAAGAGCCTGGCGGCGTGGGGCGTCGAGGGCCGCGTGCCCTTCCTCGACAAAGAGTTCCTCGACGTGGCCATGCGGCTGAACCCCAAGGCCAAGATGTGCCCCGGCCGGCAGATAGAGAAGCGCGTGCTGCGCGAGGCCTTCGCCGACCTGCTGCCCGACGAGGTGGCGTGGCGGCAGAAGGAACAGTTCAGCGACGGCGTGGGCTACTCGTGGATAGACACGCTGAGGGGCATGGCCGAGACGGCCGTGACCGACAGCCAGATGAGCCGGGCCGCTGAGCGCTTTGCCGTCAACCCGCCACGCAGCAAGGAGGAGTATATGTACAGAGAGATGTTCGAGAGCCACTTTCCCAGCCGCTCGGCCGCCCTCACCGTGCCCAGCTCGCCGAGCGTGGCGTGCAGCACGCCCGAGGCATTGGCATGGGACGCTGCCTTCGCCGGGCTCAACGAGCCCAGCGGCAGGGCCGTGAGCGGGGTGCACGACCAGGCTTACTGACAGCCGAGGCCACCCGGGCCGCAAAGCTGCAAACACGAAGCGGGGGCGCATCCTCATCCGGATGCGCCCCCGCCTTTGTCATGCCGCAAGCGGCATCAGGTCACCTGCTGACACGTACCTTGTAGGTCTTGGTGCCATCGGTGGTCTTTACCTTCAATATGTAAAGGCCACTCTGCACGGCCGACACATTGACAACATTGCCGTTGGTGCTGTCGACGAGCGAGCCGCCGAGGCTGTAGACATCGATGCCGAGGATGCCATCGCCCTCTACGCGCACGTAGTTGTCGCCATCCTGGGTGATCTTGATGTCGTTGATCACGTTCTCGCCAATGCCGTTAGCCACATCGTTGATGGTGAAGAACACGCCCGTGCCCTCAACCTTGCCGCCGACGGTGTAAATCACGTCGACGTTGACGCGGCATGTCGACGACGGGTCTACGCTGGCGCCCATCTCATAGGTGAACGACGTTTCGCTGATGGGCTCGGCTGTCACGTTGGCCGCATTCACGCGAACCTGGTAGCCGTCGACAGCCATAGGCTGGCCCTCAGAGTCGCTGACCACCATGCCCATGAGCCAGTTGCCCGGCGAAGACAGTGTGCCGTAGCTGGCGGCAAGGGTCTGGAAGGTCTCGCCCTCATCGTAGGAAACGAGGTCGGACACTCCGCTGTAAGCCGGGTTGTTGTCGTAAGCAAGGGCGGGCTGTTTGGCCTCAACGTCGAAGCAGTCGAGTATGATGTCGTAAGTAGACTTGTCGTCAAGCACGAAGGGCTCGTCGAGCACCACGGTGTTCCACCTGTTGGGCACCACTTCCTCAACAAACTGGTTTACTATCTCCTTGCCGTCCTTGAGCACGTAGAACGTAAACTCGGCCTGTGCCATCGGGTAGAAGCGCAGCTCCTTCACGCTGTAGCCGCCATAGCTGTGCAGCTTTGAGGGCAGGTAGGTGGTACGGGCCTGGTAGCCGTAAAGCTGGTCGGCGGAACCCGTGAGGCCTCCCTGCGGTGTCTCGCCACAGTACTGTATGTTGGTTGCATCGTTGTCGAGCGGTGCATCCCAGCTGAAAAGCACGGTCCTGGTGTCCATGTCCTTCACGTCGATGTTCACATTGTCTATCGCACGGAACACGCTGGTGTTGGTCACGGCAGTGAAGTCGACGGCCGTCTTGCCCGACACGTCGCCATTGGCATACACAGCCTCGACCTCGTAAGAGTGGTCGCCTTCGGCCACAGCCTTGTCAACATAGGTGAGCCCATCAGACGAACCAACCAGGGCGCCGTCGCGGTAGACGTTGTACTGGCTGACGCTGCTCACGTCGGCAGAGCCCGATGCGCTCTGGAACTCGGCCCCGATGGTGAAGATGACCGGATAGCCGGTGCCTCCGCTCTGCTCCGACTCGTCGTTGAGCGAATAGAACCACACGCCCTCGTCGACGCGGCGGATGAGGTCGCTGTAGCCCGGCACGCAATTGTCGTAGATCATGCCTACTACGTTGCTGCTGGTAGCCGTGCTTGCCACGTCGGCCTCGATGGCAATGTAGAGGTCGCCGTCTTGCGGAACAGCCAGCGGGTTGTCGAGCTTGACGCTGTTGACACGGCCGTACTGCAACTCCTGGCTTACGGGCTGGGTGTAGACAAGGGTCTCGCCCGAATAGATGTTGATGGCAAACGACTCAACCTCTTCCTTCGGGCAGAAGCTTACCGACGTGATGTTGTAGCCGGCATACTGCTGCATGTCGCTCTTGTCGAAGCGAACCGCAGCCTCGAACGAAACGTTGCCGCCGCCGAAGCCGCCGTTGATTTCCTGGCTGTCGTCGAAGTATCTCAGCACGGGATTCTTGGTCTGGGGCGCGCTCCAGGTCATGAGCACGTCGTTGGCACCCCTCATGCGGGCATACAGGTCGGTGGGAGCGTTGGCAGCGTCTGACGGCACAGCCACCGAAACGCCTTCGGACTTGGCAGAAACCTGGCCGCCCTCAAACTCGGCCTCGACGCTGTAGGTGTACTCTGCGCCTGCGGCCACCGTGTTGTCATAGTAAACCGTGGTGTCAACGAGCTCGGTGTTGACCTTCTCGCCGTCGCGGTATACATTATAGCCCTTCACGGCCACGCCGCTCAACAGCGGAGAGCTCCACTCAACCTTTGCCACCTTGAGGCCGCTCATGGCCGTAGCCTTCACACCGGCCGGCGTAGGGTTGACCGCATTGGCGTTGAGCTTGACGATGACGGGTATCTCAAACTGGTCTTTGCTGGCAGCCTGCAGCAGGAAAGTGCTGTCGTCTTTCGACACATCCACACACTGCAGGATGTTGAAAAGGCCCTCAGTGTCGGCCGTGCGCTCGGCAATTATGCCGTCGGCGGCAAAGTCGGCGCCATTCTCTATGAGGTAAGCCTCGAGCTTTATCGTCTCGCCGTTCTTGTAATAGATAGGGAATGCAGCCGTGTTGTCGTTCTGCTGGAAGCCCACCACGGTGAGACTGTCGCTCATTCCGTAAACCACATAGTCGAAATATTGCTCAGACTGGGGCTTCACCCTTATGTTGGTGCCTGTCTCGAAGTCATGTATGCAGACAGCGGCCTCCCTGTCGCCGTCTTCCATCACGCCCACCCAAAGGGCTTTGGTGCAGTCGCTCGAGAAGTCCCAAACGCCCTGGAACTGGTTGATCTGGCTGCCGGGGAATATCTGCTTTATGCCGTTGGCATCCCAAAGCACAGGCTGGCGCGTGTCGCTATACTGCGCTGTATACGCCCATCCGCCAAACATAGAGCCGTCGTTGGCCACGGCCTGCACTGAGCCCGTGTGCCCGTCGCCGAGCGCGCCCATGAGCTTGTAGTCTTTCCACACCACCGGCGTCATCACTCCGCCGGCCGAGTAGATGGCACCGCCTATGTAGCGGCCGTCGGCGCTGATGCTCATGGCACTGCTGCCCGAGCCGATGCCCGTGAACGTGTCGTTGGAGTTCTCGAGGTGATGCCACTGTCCGTCAACCCAATATCCGGCAGCCTCGACAGGCGCGCCGTTGCCCGAAGCCTCAGAGTCGAGGAATGTTCCAACTACGACACCGTTGTCCGACACGGCGTAGGCAGCCGTGTTGACACCAAGGGTGGTGATTTCGTTCGACTCGAGATTCCAGATGAATCCGATGGGGTCGCTCGACCCATCGGTCTGTGCGCCGCAGGCCCACTTGCCGTTGGACGACACATTGGTCAGAATCTGGTTAGGCCCGCCGTACATTACCACCGTTCTGGTAGCGGGCTGGGCGTCCTGCGCCGCCGCCACCAAGCCATTCATGCTAAGCAAGGAAAGGCAAATCGGAAAATAAACTCTTTTCATTTATAAATAACACTGTTAGGTTTTAAAATACAATCTTTTTAACCACGGTCTTCCCTTCAACGCCCACGTTGACGAGATAACACCCCTTCAGCGAGCCGCAGTCTATGCTCACGGCGCCCGACGTTGTGGCTGCCGACTTGACAAGGCGGCCGTCGAGGCTGTAGACACGCACTGTGGCGCCGGCCTTTCCGGCGGGCAGCGTCACGCTGACAACGCCATCGGCAGACGCTTCGACGCCTACCTGGCTGCCGTCGGCCACGGCTTCAGCCACTCCTGTCGACACCACGAAGTCGCAACGGGTGGCGTTGAGCACCGTGCGCAGCGGGTGCTTGATGACAAACGCCAGCACACTGAGGCTGTCGTCGCCGTAGACGCGGTCTTCGGGTATGGTGAGCTCGCAGCTAACATCGTATGTAGTGCCGGCCTTGATGTCAACGGGCAGGCAGCCGGAGATGCCGTTGGCGGCTGTCGAGCCCTCTATTGGCATGTCGTGGTAGCGCATGAGCTCGCCCGGTATGGCCACGGGCAAGTACATGTACTCGCCGCCTCCGAAGGTGGTGCAATTGTTCGACTGGGCTATGTCGCCCTGCGAATACTCATTGTCAATGATGGCGAAGCCCACGCGGTAGTCGTCGAGCGAGTTGTCGCAGTCTTCGGCAAACTGCACCTGTGCGGCCACCTTCACCTTGCCGTCCTCAATCTCTGCCGTGGCGTTGACCATGGCCGTGGTAGGCTCAAGCATGGCTTTCTCAAGGTAGCCGTCGGTGTGGTAACTGTCTGTGCACTTCAAGTCGCGGTCGCGGTTGTATATGAACGACGGCCAGCTGAGCAGCCAGTAGCCTATGCCATTGGCGTATTCGTTGCAGATGAGGGGGTCGTAGCCCATGTGGGCCGACACCACTATGACGTCGCTCCCCATCTTCTCTTTCACCTTAGTGAGGTAAGGCATCATGTCGGGGCACTGGTTGCACCAGTTGCCCGTGCCCTCGTCGAGCAGCAGCGTGCGCTTGTAGTAAGAGCTGATGATGCTGTCGGTGTAGACAGTGTCTTTCGTGCCGTCGGTGTAGTCGAGGCTTATCGAGTATCGGTTTACGCTGTGCGGCTCGACAGGCATGTCGAAGCTGTAGCCCAGCGTGCCCTCGGCCGCCAGCTCAGCCTGGCCCGGCTCCATGGTCAGCGAGCCTCCGCCATAGATGCAGTTGACGGCTGCGATGTCGGCCTTGCGCCCCACATTGCGTATGACGCCGCTCACGGGAGCCGTGGCCACGCTGCCGCAGAACCTGCTCGACGTGTTCCTGACGTCGTAGCTGTGGCCGTCGAGCCCGCCCACAAACACATCGTCTACAGCGAGTATGTAGCCGCTGGATGTGGTGCAGACGAAAGCCACGTAGATGGTCTTGCCCGCGTAGTCGGCCAGCGACACCGAATGGTCTGTCCACGAATAGCCCTCCCGCTTGACTGAATACACCTCGTGGAAGTCGTCGACGTCGGTGCCTGCCTCAGAAACCATCACCTTGTAGTCTTCGCGGAAATCGGAATGCACCGACTTGGCCGTCCAAGTGAGGTAGGCATCGGCGTCGGCATCAAGGGTGATGGCCGGCGTTATGAGCCAGTTGTCCTGCGCAAACTCAAACGTGCTGCGCGAGAAACTGAAGGCGGCCCGGTTGCCAGAGCGCTCTATCTCGTTGGCCGCCCAGCTCCCCGACGTGGCTATGTTCTTGTACAAGGCCGACACGATGGGGTTCTCGTCGCGGTCGAGCGTGGTATAGCCCGAGGGTATGCCACTGTCGAAATCGTCGGACAAGTAAACCTTTTGCTGTGCCGTGGCCGCCGAAGACACGGCCAGGGCCATTATTGCTGTTGTTATCTTATTCATCTGTTACTGCTTGTTTTTAGCAGGCTATGCCCGGCGGTGGGCCCAGCCCGCATGCTTTCATTTCTTTGTATTAACCGGAATAAGCGTGTGCCCCGTTGCAGGCACACACTTATTCCTTTGTCTGTCATGTCCCTCCGGCGGGGCCACTGCCATCAGTTGGCGCCGCGGAGCACCACCTTCTGGGTTGTGGTGCGGCCGTTGCTGTGGCTCCTCACCACATAGACGCCCGAAGGACGGTTGCCTATCGACAGCGAGCCCTCGCAGCCTACTGCCACGGCCTTGCCGTCGGCAGAGTAGACATCGAACGTCACGCCCTCGCCGGCTGTGATCACGCCGTGGCTGAAGCGTATGCACGAACCGCCCTCTACGTCGGCAATGCCGCTGTTCGGGTCGTTGGTCACGGCTATGGTGTCGCTGTTGGCCTTGCCCATCTTATATACGGCCTGCACGTAGATGTCTTCCGACAGCTTGCTTGCCGCGTTGCCAATGCCAAGGAACATGCGGTACTTGTTTTCGGTTATCGGGTTGACAACCACCCCAGCCTTGGTGGCAACAGAGTTCACCGGGTACTTCTCGCCGGCCACGAACACGTTGTATTGCTCCAAAATGTAACGGTCTTTGTCTGCCGACTCGTCCCACTCGAGGGTCACGTAGCAAGAGTCGAGCGAGTATTCAACGCTTGTCACACGAACGTTTGACGGTGCGGGCAGGTCGAGGTCGAACAGCTCGCGCACAGTGTTCGACACGCTCTCGCCGTAGCCGTAAGAGTTGAGGGGGTCTTCGCCGCTCTGGTCGGCAGCCTCGTCAACGGCCTGCACGAAGTAGTCGTAGGAACCGTTGTACACATTGTTGTCGACATAGGTCACCATGCCGTCGACGGCCTCCGACGCCGGCACGCGTGCCACCTTTATGCCGTGGCGGTAAACATCGTATGCCACGCTTGAAGCGCCGGCAACGTCTGTTGCGTCGAACGTCAGCATCACGGTGTTGAGTTCGTCTGCCACGGGCTCAACAACCAGCTTCGGCGCCGTTGTAGCGTCGGGCTTGCAGTATTCCGTCACGTGGTGGTATGTGTAACCGGCCCACTCACCGTAAGTGTATGTCATCTGCTCATCCTTGATGCGCAGCGGGTTGGTGCCCACCACGGTATAGATGGTCTTCTTGCTTGGGTTCTCTGTGTATGTCACCTCGCCGTCGTCGCCTGTGGCCGACTTGACGGTGTTTATCTCATACTTGGCGAGTATGCCTAGCTCGTAGGTCCAGTGCTCCACCTGCCTGAGCGTGCCGCCCTCGTCGTACTTCTCTTTCTTCACGATGTTGTTGTCTTCATCGTAGTACACCTTATACGAGTTCATGTACGAGGCGTAGGCACCCGTGCCGACGATGGTCTGCGGGCAGTTGGGGGCCACGAAGTCGCTGTAGGTGTAGCCTTCCATCACATAGGGCACACCGCCATGCGTGCCGTAAGAGTCGGGCACATACCTCATCTTCGACACCATGTTGCCGTCGGCGTCGTACTCATAGACGATGGAATCGAGCGACTGGGTGCTCTTCTCCTCCACCAGGCGGTCGTTCTCGTCATACTTGTAATATGTGGTGTCGTTGGCCTCGGTGTATGCCAGGTCGTAATCGTCGTACAGTCCGTACTGCTGGTGGAACCTCTTGGCTGGCAGACCCTTCTCGTTGAATATCACACCCTCGTAGTAAGAAGGCTCGTAGATGCCCGTAGACAGGTTTGCGCCGTAGCTCACCACCGAGCTCACCTCGTTGTCGGCGTTGTAATAGTTGACGGTCTTGGCAGATATCTTCGTCTCGGGCACATCGCCGAGGGCGTTGCCCCACTGCTCCACGACCTTCTCCACGAGTCCGGTCATGTCGTAGGTGTCGTTGGTCACGGTCACCGTCTCGCTCTTGGCCGAGCCAATGCCGTAGACAGCCTCTACGTAGACGCTCTCAGAGAGGTCGCTGGCAGCCGACCCTGTTCCGAGCGACATGCGGTAGCTGTTGCCCGTTATCGGTTTGATTACCGGGCCCGACATGGTTGCCTCCGAGTTCACCGGCAACTTCAAGCCGTCGATATAGAGGTTGTAGGTGGGCGTGCCGTACTGTCCGTCGCCTGCGGGCTCGTCCCACGAAACGGTCACGAAGCACTCGCCCATCTCGTATTCCACCTTCGTTGCCCTCACGTTGGTCGGGGCGGGCAGCTCGGTAGCGAACACCATGCGGATGCGCTGCGACGAGTTCATGCCGTGTCCGTAAGAGTTGAGCGGGTCGTTCCCTACCTCGCCGTCGCCTATCACGTCTTCGATGTCGGCGTCAACGGCCTGCACGAAATAGTCGTATGTGCCGTTCTTCACGCCCTCGTCGACATAGGTTATCATTCCGTCGACAGCCTCCGAGGCCATGATGCGCGCCAGCTTGATGCCGTGGCGGAACACGTCGTAGGCCACGTTTGACGCTCCTTCGATTGTCGTTGCGTTGAATGTGAGCACGGCCGTGTTGGGTTTCTCGTCAGAGAGCGTTATGCTTAGCTCAGGGGCGCTGGCCGGCTGCGGCGTGAAATACTCGCTCACCGACGGCAGCGACTTCTCTCCCCACTCCCCGTCAAAATACGTTGAGTCGTTTGCCTGTATGCGCAACGGGTCGGTTCCAAGCACCTTGTATACAATCTTGCGCGTTGGCGTCTCCGTTCCGTCCTCGTCGACGCTGAACGCCTGGTAGAGGCTGAGCTGCCCGTCGGTGTATGTCCAGGCCTCCCTCTGCTCGAGGGTGCGCGTCTCGCCGTCGTAGGTCAGCTTCTCCAACATGTTGCCTTCGGCGTCGTAGGTGGCGCTGGCCGTAAACTTGTACGACGCATAGGCGCCGTCGCCCACGATGGTCTGCGGGCAGTTGGGGGCGGCGAAGTTTCTGTATGTCTCGCGCGACAGCTCGGTGTAGCCTCCCTGGTAGTCGGGCAGATACTTCACCATGGCCACCTTGTTGCCGTCGGCGTCGTATTCGTATGCAGTGGAGTCGCCCAGCTGGTAGTTGCGCTCCGACACAAGGTAGCCGGCATCGTTGTACTGGTAGACAATGGAGTCTTTGTCTTTCCACTCCATCACGTTGCCCGTGCCAATCTTGTATTCCTGCGACCACTCCTTGACAACGCGTCCGTTGTCGTCGTAGCCATAGTATGTATATCCTGACGGCTCGAACGTGCCATCCTGATATGCGTCGTAATTAACCTCGGCCACGGGTTGCCCGTTGGCCCCGAAATAAGTCACGTCCTTGCCCGAGACACCGTTGAAGTCTCCCATGACGCTTCCCCAGGTCTCATAAGACCGCAACTTTTGGTCGGCAGTCTGTGCATGCACAGTCCCGGCCATTGCCAATGCCGCCATGACGGCAGCTGCGTATCGCTTGTTCATAGGCGAAAGTATTTAGTTAGTGAGTTTGTTTTATAGTTTGCGTTGCGCCGTGTTGTGTGCCCACGGCGCAACGCCCGGTTTCTTGTGTCATCAGCGTGCCACCACGGCTTTTGCCGTTGCTGTCTGCCCGTCCTTGACGGCGCGTGTCACGTATACGCCCGGTGTGAGTGCGAATGTGTCGCCGGCCGAGCACTTCTTTACCATGCGGCCGCCCACGTTGTATATGTACAGGCAGTCGAAGTTGCCCTCGGCCCTGAGCGCGTCGGCCGTGCCCGTGAGCCGTGCCACAGGCTTCGCGCCGTCGGCGGCGGTCACTCCGCCTATGGCTGCCGCCGTGCTGCTGCTGCCGAACTTGGCGTCGGCGCAGTTGAGCACCACGCAGTCGGTAACGTCGCCCGACTCATAGTTGGCCACGATGGCCACGATGTGCATGTTCTTCAGGTCGGTGGGTATCGACGTCGCGTTGTCGTAGGTCGACGTTATCGACTCGGGCAGCGTATAGGATATTTCCTTCACCACCTCTTCGCCCTCGGTTATGTTCATCTTCTCGCCGAAGAGCCCGTTGAGCCCTCCGCGGAATGCGTGGCGGTGAACATAGTTGGCGCCTCCCAGGCCCGACGACGACGGCATCTGGAACGCCACGATAGAGTCTTGCATGATGCCCACGATGAGGCTTGGGTTAGACACTTCGGGGGTGCGGTATGCCTTGACCGTCACCGTGCCGGTGAGCTGCCTCGTGGCCTCGTCGTACGATGTGTTGATGTCAACGCCCACGTATGGCTGCTGCTCCGACTGCGCCCTGACGTTCTCGAGTATGTAGGCCTTGGTGACTGTTGTGGGCGACATGAGCGAGAACACCGGTGTCAAGGGGTTGATGTTGGGGTTGGCATAGCGGTTGACCATGAACGACGGGGCTCCCGTTACGCCAAAGAACTGCTGGTAATAGTAGTCTTCGAGCATGGTGAAGTCGTCGGGGCTGTAGCCCGAGTGGTATGACAGCTGAACGAAGCTCTCGCCCGACTCCTCGAGCGCCTCTTCGAGCACGGCATGCCCTTCGGCGCAGTTGCTGCACTGCTGCCCGGTGAATGTCTCCACAAGGTAGCTGCGCTTCATGTCGGCCGGATAGAAATACATCTTGCCGCTGCGCGTGTTGTCGTCGGCCAGTTCGTCATCGGCGCCGTTCACGCTGCCCACCGTCACTCTCACGTCCTTGTAGCCCTCGCTATCCGAGGTTATGCTCGTGAGGTCGAAATTGTACACCTCGCCCGGGCCGATGTTCACGCCTGACACTGTGTTGCTGTTCTCCTGGCCGCCCGTCACAGAGCTGGTCACCTCGAAGCTGGTGATGGGCTCGGTGCCGAAGTTGAACAGCTGGCCCTGGAACGAATACTCCTGGCCGGCCTTGTAGTAGCCGTCGGCATTGAACATGCGCACGGTTGCGTCGGTGAACGAGGGCACGCCCTCGACCAGAAGCTGCATGTTGAGGTTGCCGTAAGAGCTCGACGAGAGGTCGGCCCAGCCGTCGGCAAGGTATCCGTAGATGCAGCCCGGCTCGGTGTAGCAACGGTCGAAAGCCAGTGGCGAGTAGGCCTCGGAACAGGTTATCTCGAAACCGAAGTAAAGGTCGCGCTCGCCCGTGAGCTCAAAGGGGGTGGTAAGGTCGTAGTCTCTCCACTGAGTAGAGAATCCGCTGAGTTGCTGCTCGTAGAGCGACTCGCCGTCGAGGTCGGCCTTGACAAAGAATGTCACATTGTCAAGGCTGCGCGTGCCGAACACGCTCCTGATGCCGGTGACCTTGGCGCCGGCCAGCTTGGCCAGCTTGGATGCCGGAATCTTGATGGCGGCACTCTGCGTGGTGCCGCTGCTCAGGCGCACTCCGTCGGTGCGGTTGAAATCGCCGTTTGTGTAACCAATCCGTGTCTGCGCCGAAGCACACACAGGAAACATGATAAACCCGATAAGCAAGTAGCGTAAAACTCTTTTCATTATGTCACTCTTTAATCCTAAATTTATATATTCTTTATATAATTACATCATGAGTGTGCCCTATAGTTGCAACGGGCAAAACAAATTATCAACCCGCTACAAAAGTAGTGATTATATCCGATTTATCAAAGAAAAAGGGCGAAAAAAATCACATTTTTGCATCAAAAAGGCGCTTTTTATTGACAAAAGCCTCCTTTTTGAATGTTCGTATTACACCATAAAATCGTTTAATTAAAATAAGACGTCGAGACCAAAACAATTCCGCTAAGAAACAACACCCGCCAACCTCCGGCCGGGGCGCGCCCGCAGCCTGCCAGAACGGGGCAAAACCGAAACCTGCGCGGCGGCTACATGGCAGCGGCACTTGCCGTGGGCGGAACGGCACATAACGCCGGCTTCGCGCCGACAGCTGACGCCGACACCGGGCGGCCGTTGCCGCAGCCTATTGCGGAATGGGCCGTTTGGCGGTCTGGAACAGGCCGTTTGGCAAGCCAATACGGGCCGAAACAGAACGCAATACGGCCGCCGCGGCAAAGCGCCCCGGGCAACGGCCTGCAACCTGAGCCCTGCGCCGACGCCTCGGCCTCCACACAGGGCCGGGCAGCCGGGCAGCTGATTGCAGGGCCAAGAGGGCGCTTTTGGGTTAAAAAACGACAAAAACGGGCCCGGCAGCATACACCGTTTGAAAAAAAAGGCTACCTTTACACCACATAACTAAAACTAATCCGAGGGGCAGGCACGCCCCCCAACAACAAGTTTATATGTCATGAAGAGAATCATTTTAGGTTGCCTGGCCATGATATGTGCGGCAACCGCCACTGCACAGGCACAGACCGACGGCGCAGGCAAGGCGCCAAAGGCAAAGGTGAAGAAATGGACGTCGATGGCCCCGAAACTGAAAGACAGTTTCTTCAAGACCGCCGAGGCCACGCGCATAGGCGACAACGTGCTGCTCTACCAGCAGACCACGGGCGGCTGGCCCAAGAACGTAAACATGCAGCTGCCGCTCGAAGGCGAAGCGCTGTCGAAGGTCAAGGCGGCCAAGGACGACGTGAACGAGAGCACCATAGACAACAAGGCCACCACAACCGAGATAACATACCTGTGCCGGCTGTACAACGCCACGGGCGAGGAGCGCTTCCGCCAAGGGGCTCTGCGCGGCATGGAATACTTGTTTGAGGCGCAATACGACAACGGGGGATGGCCGCAGTTCTACCCACGCCCCAAAGGCTACTACACCCACATAACCTACAACGACGACGCCATGGTGAACGTGCTGAAGGTGATGCGCGACGTGGCCAAGGGCAAGGAGCCCTATGCCTTCATGCCCGACAGCACCAAGGCCAAGGCGCAGGCGGCGCTCGACAAGGGAGTGGAGTGCATAGTGAAGACGCAGGTGGTGCAGGACGGCAGCCCTACGGTGTGGTGCGCGCAGTACGACGAGCACACGCTGCAGCCCGCCCCGGCCCGGGCCTACGAGCTGGTGTCGCTCAGCGGGCAGGAGTCTGACGACATTGTGCTCTTCCTCATGTCGCTGTCCAACCCGTCGGCCGAGGTGGTCAGGTGCGTCGAGTCGGCCGTGGCGTGGTTTCGCAAGAGCGAGATACACGGACTGACGTTTGAGTTCTACAAAGACGGCAACGGGCAGCGCGACTACCGCATGGTGCCCTGTGCCGATGGCAGCGACTGCCCGCCGCTGTGGGCCCGCTTCTACACCATAGACACCAACCGTCCCTTCTTCAGCGACCGCGACGGGGTGGTGCGCTACGACATAGCCGAGATTGGCCATGAGCGGCGCACGGGCTACAGCTGGTATAACTCCGACGGGCTCGACGTTTACAAGCGCTACAAGACGTGGGCCGAGAAACATGGCTCGGCCCGGTAGCCGCCAACCTGCGTTATATAATAATGTGTGGCCCCCGCCTGCCACCGGCTCACAAGTGCCGGCGGTACAGGCGGGGGCCACATGTTTACGCCCCATGAGCCACCTATGAGCCTTAAAGCCGCCCTTGCGCGGCCCTACGGCTCGCCGGCGTTTTGCCAAAGCGGCCGCCCTACGGCCGTGGATGCCACCTTGGCGCCTTTCGCGGCTTCCCGCTTTGGCGGCAACGGCCGGCCCCGGGCATATCCGCCGGCCGGCCCCGGGCTTGCGCCCAAGGGCCGGCGGCGGCTCTCACTCAATCTTCTTCAGAAACTCGGCCTCGATGATTTTCAGCGAGCGGCTGCCACGCACGGCCTTCTCGTCGTTGCTGCTGTCGAGCTCGGTGACACCGGCAAAGGCGTCCTTGGCCTCCGACATGCCCGTGAGGCGTATGGTGTACGTTTGCGCCGGCGGGCAATTGCGCAGCCGGATGTGCACGTAGCCCAGCCCCTTGGGCGTGACGCCCCGCCACACCAGCGAGTCGCCGGCATACACAGCTATGGGGTAAGAGGTGGTGCGGAAGCCCTTCATCTTCATGCACAGCTGATCGATGGCTGCCTGCTCCACCAGCCGGTAGCTTATCCAGGCCGAGTCGGCATGCGCCTTGCTGCTCCAGCTGCTGTTTTCGTTGCGGTCGAAGCTGAGGCGGGCGTCGGCCCTGTTGCTGCCGGCCTCGGCGCTCATCACGGCCACCTCGCGCAGGCTCGGGACGAACGACGGCGTGGCCGGGGTCTCGCCCCGCGTGAGCACAGGCATCAGCCCGTCGGACGGCATCTGCCTCGACAGTCCGCCGACCACGCCCACCGCCTGGGTCTCAAGCTCTATCCCGGCCTCGGGCAGGCCCTCGGCGCGCGCCACAAGCCTCACCCTGCCGCTCTTGGGCAGCGAGCGCAGCATGACGCGGTTGACGCCGCACTCCACCGGCAGTGTGTCGGCCAGCACGTGGTTAAGGCCCAAGAGCGACTTGTCGCCCCAGGCCCTGCTGCCCACCTGGTCGTCGATGGTCTTGGTGTTCAGGGCCAGCTGGTTGGTCACGGTGCCGAAGGGCTTGTTCATGGCTATGCCCCCGCGCCACTCGGCGGGGCCCTTCACGCTGAAGCTCACCGTGCGGTTGTCGAGCGGGCAGCGCCGGCCGGCCTCGTCGACCACCTCTACCTGCACCAGGGCCACATCGGCCCCGTCGGCCTTCCAGCCCGTGGGGTTGACAATGGGCGTCAGCCTCAGCCGCGCCGGCGCGCCCGCCTTTACGAGCGAGTGGCGCGACACCTCGCGCCCGTCGGCGTCGTAGCCCATGGCCGTCAGCGTGTCGGCGGTGTGCCTCACGCCTTTGAAGGTGAAGAGGAAACGGCTCTCGGGGGCATCGGCCGACGCCACCACCTTGCCGCCCTGCACCAGGTCGACGCGCGCTGCGTTCGACACCACATATACGGTGGGCACCTCCTGCCCGCTGTCATAGTTCCAATGGCCCACTATGTGGGTGCGCGGCTTGAGGTCGTCGACCCAGCAGTCCCACATCACCTGGTGGGCGTAGAACGCGTCTTTGGGTATGCGCATGGCGTCGACCACGCCGCTCACGCGGTAGTTGTCGGCCGAGCGGCCGTGGGTCTGCGTGTCGCTGAACACTATCTTCACGCCCCCGGCGTTCGACTTCGTGCCCTGGCCGGGGCGCTCGCGCCAGTAGTCGTACCACCGGCGCACCATCTCGGCGGCAAACTCGTCGGCATTGCGGTTGTACTCGCGCGCCGGATGGCCGCGGTGCAACGGCCCGTCGCCCTCTTTGTGGAACGGGTACGACCATGAGTTCCAGTACAGTCGGTGACCCTCGTCGCGGCAGTATTCCATCGACCACATGGGCTTGGTGTCGCTCCGGTTGACGTAGAGCATCTCGCCGCCATACTCGGCCTCGGGCTGGTCGAGCATCTCGCGGCTGCCTATGGCGCGCCCCCCGTAAGGGTCGTACTCGTTGCGCAGCGCCTTCATCAGCGCCATCTGCTCGGCGGTGATGCGCCTGTTGCCACACTCGTAGAACATCACGCTGGGGCTGTTGCGGTTGTAGATGATGGCGTCGCGCATCAGTTCCATGCGCTGCTCCCACCACCGCCCGGAAGGCGTCTTCTCGGCGTCGCCTGCCGGCAGGGCCTGAGGCAGTCCCACGCGGTCGCACGACTCCACGTCCTGCCGCCACGGCGTGACGTGCATCCAGCGCACCATGTTGCCGCCGCTCTCAACGAGCAGCGAGTTGGAGTAGTCGCTGAGCCACGCCGGGACGGCCGACCCCACGCCGGGCCACTCGTTGGTTGAGCGCTGCGCATAGCCGTGTACCTGCATCACCCTGTCGTTGAGCATTATCATGCCGCGGGCAAACTCGGTCTTGCGGAAGCCCGTGGTGGTGGCCACGGTGTCTGTGCCCACGACGGTCTTCACGCGATACAGGTAGCCGTAGCCCCACGACCAGAAGTGCAGCCCCGACAGCCGCTGCGAGGCCACGAGGGTGCGGGTGGAGTGCGGGCCCAGCGTGTGGCGCCCGCCGCTGAAGCGCGCCAGCTCGCTGCCGTCCATCTCTTCAACAATCACGGTGTAGTCTACCGTGGCCGGTGTGCTGCCGTCGTTGCGCACCTCGGTGGCGGCGCTGACGGTGGCCTCGCGCCCGGGTATGTCGTATTGCGTGGCATATACGTAGGTGCCGGTGGTGCCCAGGCTGCTGTAGAGTGGCAGCGTCTGGTAGACGTCGCCCACGATGTGCAGCCTGACATTGCGCGTAAGCCCGCCATAGTTGGCGTTGAACGACTTGGCGTTCCACTGAAACGTGCTGCCCGTGGCCTGCTCGCGGTAGTCCCAGCTGTTGTCGGTGCGTACCTCGATACGGTTTTTGCCTTTCCTAATATATGGCGTGAGGTCGAAGCCGAAGGCCATGACGCCGTTCTCAGACAGCCCCACCCTGTGGCCGTTGAGCCACACCTCGGCTGCCTGGCGGGCCCCCTCAAACTCTATGAACACGCGCTTGCCTGCTGCATCGGCAGGCAGGCTGAAGTCTTTGCGGTACCACACCACAGAGTCGCTCATCTGGTATACCGACACCCTGAAGGCCTCGTCTTCGTTCCACGCCCGCGGCAGGGTGACCTTGGTGCGGCTGTCGCCCATCAGCCACCCGGCGTTGAAGTTGTAGGTTTCGCGCGCCGTAGCCGTGGCTGCCATGAGCAACGCGGCCGCCATAGTAAACATTCTGCTCTTTGACATATACATTGCTTGTTATCGTTTTCCATGCAAATATACTGACAATGGGGCTGGAAACGGGGCGATAATCGTACGGAAAAAGGTAAAATCGTACGAAAAGGGGGCCGCCGACGGCACCATGGCCCGAACAAAAACAACCGCCGGCCGGTGGCGGCCCGCCGCAAATCGCTCTGCCGCGAGGCCGCCACCGGCCGGTACTGCCTGTTGACGCCGCTGCCACACTATATGGCATGGCCGGCGTCAAAAAGCTCATTTCCTGGCCTTCGGAGCCACCTTCTTCACCTTGGCACCCTCGTCGACACCGGCCTTGGCGCCCGACTTGGCTTCGGGCTTGTCGATGCCCACCAGCTCGACGGTGAAGATGAGCGCGCTGTAGGGCTTGATCTGGCCTGCCTGGCGCTCGCCGTAGGCCAGTTCCTGGGGTATGAACAGCTGCCACTTGCTGCCGACGGGCATCATGGTCAGCGCCTCGGTCCATCCCTTTATCACCTGGTCGGCACGGAAGGTGGCAGGCTTTGAGCCATGCTTCGACGAGCTGTCGAACACCGTCCCGTCGATGAGCCGGCCCTCATAGTTTACCTGCACGCGGTCGCTCTTGGCGGGAATCTCGCCCGTGCCCTTCACCAGCACCTTGTACTGCAGGCCGCTGGGCAGCGTAACCACGCTGTCTTTCTTGGCGTTTTCGGCCAGGAACTGCTTGCCGGCCTCGCGGTTGGGGCCGTAGAGCTTCTCGTCCTTGGCAGCCTTGTTGTACTCGCGCTTGGCCTTGAACGCGGCCTCGGCCTCATCGGCCTTCATCACCGTGGTGTCGCCCTGCAGCGCATCGGTGAAGCCACGGTAAACGAGCGGGGCCACGATGGTGTCGGGCGTGTCGGTAAACTCTTTCTTCATGCCTTCGAGCATCTGGCCCTTCAGGCGTGCGGCTATGCCCATGCCGGCCGAGTAGGCCTTGACCTTGGGGTCGTCGCCCGACTTGATCATCTCGTTGAAGCCGCGGATGAAGTCGGCCATGTAGGCCGTGTCAACGCCCTCGGCCTGCTGCAGGTAGGGTATGAGGCCGTTGGTCATGACCATGCCCACCACATAGCTCAGCGAGTCGGACGGACTGGCCAGCTGCACCGGCTGCACCGTCTCTTCTGCCTTTTTCTTCTTTTTCTTTGCGGCATAGGCCACATTGAACGATGCGCTTGCCAGCACGACAAGCACCAACATAAGTGTTTTCTTCATACGGTTTGTAGGAATAAGGTCAGAGGCGGATGCACCACCCGCCTCTGACTGTATTTTAAATTAAAGTTACTTGCCTATTGATATCAGCTCAATCTTGAAGACGAGGACAGAGAAAGGCTTGATGTCTACCTGCTCACGCTCGCCGTAGGCCAGTTCCTGGGGTATGTAAACCTCCCACACGGAGCCTACGGGCATGTGCACGAGGGCGTCGGTCCATCCCTTGATGGTCTGGTTGCAGCGCAGCTCGATGGGCTTGTTGCGCTTGTAGGAGCTGTCGAACACCTTGCCGTCGATGGTGCGGCCCTCATAGTTTACCTTCACCATTGATGTGTCGGCCGGCATGGCTCCCGTGCCTTCCTTTATCACCTTGTACTGCACACCGCTGGGAAGCACCTTCACACCGGGCTTCTTGGCGTTGGCGGCAAGGAACTGCTCGCCCTTCTTCTTGTTGTCGCCGTATATCTTCTCCATGCTCTTGGCCTTTATCTGGCGTATCTTCATGTTGGCAACCTGCTGGGCCTGCTCAACGGTCATGAGGCCTTTCTTGCCCGTGACGCTGCCGATGAAACCGGCCATGAGGTTCTTCATGGAGACGGTCTGGGTGGAGTCGTCGCCAAACACCTCATGGTTGATGCCCTTAACCAGCTGGGTTGATATCTGCTGGCCAATCTGTATGCCTGCATAGTAGGCGGCCTTCTTCTTGTCGTCGCCTGCACTGGCGCCCTCGTTGAGGCCCTTTACAAACTCGTCCATGTAGGTGGTGTCAACACCCATGCGGTAAACGAGATACTCCTTCAGGCCCTGGGCCTGCCCAACGCCGATGGCATAGCTCATGGAGTCGACGTCACTCTTAAGGCTGGCCTTAGGAGTGGAGTTGCCGCAAGAAGACAACATTGCGGCTGCGATAGCCATAGAGGCTACAACTGTTAGCTTTTTCATTGATTTATGTTTGTTTCGTTTTCTTCTTTCCACATTGGGATTACATCACCTTGATGAGCTCTACGTCGAACACCAGGGCCGAGTATGGCGGTATGGACTGGCCCGCCCCCGACTCGCCGTAGCCCAGCTTGTAGGGTATGAAGAAGCGGTACTTGGCGCCCTCCTGCATGAGCTGCAGGCCCTCGGTCCATCCGGCTATCACCTGCTGCAGGCCGAACACTGCCGGCTCGCCGCGCTGAAGGCTGCTGTCGAACAGGGTGCCGTCGGTGAGGAAACCCTCGTAGTGGCACTTCACGCTGTCGGTTGCCTTGGGCTTGCGGCCCGTGCCCTCCTTTATGACCATATACTGAAGGCCGCTGGGCAGCACCACCACGCCGTCTTTCTTGGCGTTGTCGGCCAGGTATTTCTCGCCTTCGGCCTTGGCGGCCTTGCCCTGCTCGGCGCGCTCGGCGTTGAGCTTCTCCTCTTGCTTGGCGAAGTAGTCCTGCACGATGGCCTGTGCCTCGCGGTTGGTCATCTTCAGGTCGCCGCCGGCTATCACGTCCTTGATTGCCGCAGCGAAGTCGTCTATGTTCATGTTGCTTGCGCCCATCTGCGCCAACTGGCGCCCTATGCCCAAGCCCAAAGCGTAGCTTAGTTTGTCCATTTTATACTTATTATATGTGTGCAATGTTTTTGAAAGCGTGCAAAGATACTTATTTTATCCGATTCGATGGACATATTTCGCGAAAAATTACTATTTTTGTGCATTGTTAAGGAGTGCAGGCAGCCACAGCCTACCATCGGTGGCGATGCGCGGCCGCGCTGCGACAAACGACAAAAACGACATGGACATGAAGAAGATTGTGGTGCTGACAGGGGCCGGCATGTCGGCCGAGAGCGGACTGAAGACTTTTCGCGACGCCGGAGGCTTGTGGGAGGAGTATCCGGTGCAGCAGGTGGCGTCGCACGAGGGCTGGGAGGCCGACCCGGCACTGGTGACGAAATTCTACAACGAACGGCGCAGGCAGCTCGCCGCCGCCAAGCCCAACGAGGGCCACAGGCTGGTGGCCGCACTGGAAAACGACTACGACGTGACGGTGGTGACGCAGAACGTTGACAACCTGCACGAGCAGGCGGGCTCGACAAAGGTAATCCACCTGCACGGCGAACTGATGAAGGTGTGCTCCAGCCGCGACCCCTACGACCCGCGATACATACAGACGCTGACGGCCGACAACTGCGAGGTGAAGCCCGGCACGCTGGCTGCCGACGGTTCGCTGCTGCGCCCGTTCATAGTGTTCTTCGGCGAGGCGGTGCCCATGATTGAACCGGCGGCGAAGGAGGCGGCCGCGGCCGACATATTCATCATCATCGGCACGTCGCTCAACGTATATCCCGCAGCAGGCCTGGTGCAGTATGTCAGGCCCTCGGCGCCAATCTACCTCATAGACCCCAAGCCAGTGATGGCGGGCGGCGGGCGACGGTTCATGCACATAATGAAAGGAGCGTCGGAGGGCATGAGGGAACTGACCGCCGAGCTTGCCCGCCAAGGCAAAGGCTGAGGCGCAACCGGCCTGGGGCAAGGACGCCAGCCGAGGGACATGGCGCAAACATGGGGCCATGAGCCGGAAGGGGCACCGGCAAAAAGACTTTTAGCCGCAAACGTGGGCCGAAAGACGGCCGGTGCACACGGACAACGGCCCCGGCGCAACAGACAAAACGGGATTTGACAAACAGGGGTTGGCCTGTCGGCAAGACGGGCCAACCCCATTAAGCACTTTAAAACGACACGACGGGCAACACTGCCGACAAGAACCGACGACAACGGATGGCGGCAGCGCGATGGCAAATGGCACGGGAACATACCACCTATGCCACAGCCTGATTGTGCGTTGCACCAAAAAGGGATTGCCAAACAACGGCAACCGGGCACAGAAAGCCCAACAAACTAAACAACACACACACAATATGGATATGACATTGGAAATAACGCTAAGGCTTTTCATAGCCCTTTTGCTGGGAGGAATAATCGGGATTGAACGCGAATACCGCTCAAAGGAGGCGGGGTTCCGCACGCACTTCCTGGTGGCGCTGGGCAGTGCGCTCTTCTGCATAGTGTCGCAATACGGATTTGGAATTGACACAAAAGACTCGTCAAGGGTGGCGGCACAGGTGGTATCAGGCATTGGATTCCTCGGGGCAGGAACCATAATATTCCAAAAAAACGTGGTGCGCGGCCTTACCACAGCTGCCGGGATATGGGTGACGGCGGCCATAGGGCTGGCCTGTGGCACAGGCATGTATGTTGCGGCCGCCATAGCCACGGCCTTGGTGCTTGTAGGGCTGGAAGTGATAAACTCATTCATACCGACCGTCGGCACCACCACAGTGCAACTGACATTCACCGCTACCACCAAAGAAAGCGTCAAGAGGGTTGTAGACCAGATAAAGGACGACTGCATAGAACTTTACTCTTATGAGCTGCGCGACCGGCGGACGTCGCAAGGCGAGATATTTGAGGCGAGCATCGAAATAAAGGTGAAGCGCGGCAATCACAACGAACGCCTCATAGACTACATGGACGAGTTTGACGACGTGACCATATCGAGCATTGAATGACGCCGGCAGCACGCCGAAAACCCGCAACGGCTTTCTGGCCAGGCCTGCCCTGCGGCAACGGGACTAAGCCACCGGCAGGCCACCGGCCGCAAAGCCAGGGCCCGCACTAAGTCACCGAGGGCAACCGCCATCGTGCGCCGCCATTTGCCACTGCAACGAGACAGGAACACGAAACGGGCCGTCTCACAATGTGAAACGGCCCGTATTGAATGGTGCCAAAGCCCCTCCTGCCACGACGGCGCCCCACGCTGAGGGCCCACGCCGGGCGAAGGCGCAGTGTCACTTCACCTCCCAGATGTCGTTGGTCTCGAGCAGCTCCATGAAGTTGTGGTACTTCTTCTTGGCGCTCACCTCCTCTATCTGCCGGTTTACGGCATCGTCGTAGGCCGGGGCCTCAACGTCGCGTATGATGCCGAGGGCCACGGGGAAGCCGTGCTCGTTGTCCATCATGGCCAGCTTGAGCTGCAGCGTGTCGTCCATGCAGTGGGCGTCGTGCACGAGGATGTCTTTCTCTGTCACGCCGTTCTCGCCGAGCTTCACCACCTTAAGGCCGAAGCCCTGCTGCATGAGGCCGTACTCATTGTTCTCGCCGAAGAGCAGCGGTTGGCCGTGGCGCACGTAGATGGCGTTTTTCTTGCGGCCATCCTTGGTGTAGACACTCTCGAACGTGCCGTTGTTGAAGATGACGCAGTTTTGCAGTATCTCGCACACTGCGGCACCCTTGTGGCGGTAGGCCGCCTTGAGTATGTCCACCGTCTCGGGCGCATCGGTGGCCACGGAGCGTGCGAAGAAATGGCCGCGGGCTCCGAAGCACAGCTCGGCGGGGCGGAACGGGTCTTCCACCGTGCCGTATGGGCTCGACTTCGACACGAACCCGCGCGGCGATGTGGGCGAATACTGGCCCTTGGTTAGGCCGTAGATGCGGTTGTTGAGCAATATGATGTTGATGTCGACATTGCGGCGCATGGCGTGGATGAAGTGGTTGCCGCCGATGGCGAGGCCGTCGCCGTCGCCGCTCACCTGCCACACGGCCAGCTTCTGGTTGGCCACCTTGGCCCCCGTGGCAATGGCAGCGGCACGCCCGTGGACGGTCTGCATCGCATAGGTGTTGACATAATACGGCAGTCGGCTTGAGCACCCGATGCCAGATATCACTGCAGTCTCGTAAGGCGGCACGCCAAGCTCGGCCATTGCCTTGTGCAGCGAAGCCAGGAAGAAATGGTCGCCGCAACCGGGACACCACCTCGGTTGCCCCTTCTTATAATCGTTTGGTAAATATTCCATATTGTTAAAAGTTAAAGATTAAAAATTAAAAAAATCAGAGATGAATATCAAAGAATACTGCTTCGCTAAGAACCATGCGTGTCATATTTCATCTTAAAGCCCCGACTATACGCAAGGCAAAGGCGTAGCTAAGGTCTTCAATGAGATTTTCGCAAGGCATATTCTCTTAATTTTTAACTCTTAATTCTTAATTATCTTACTGAACGCCTTCACAAGCTCGGCCACGACAAACGGCTGGCCCTTGACCTGGTTGAACTGGTAGGGCACGAAGTTGTCGACCTTCATGCGCAGGTAGGCGGCAAACTGACCGAGGTTTTGCTCGGCCACCACCACCTTCTTGTAGCGCATGAGCACCTCGTCGGTGTTGCGCGGCAGCGGGTTGATGTAGCTGAAGTGTGCCAGCGCCACCTTGTTGCCCATGGCCCTGAGCTCCTCCATGGCCGAATATAGATGGCCGAAGGTGCCACCGAAGCCCACGATGAGCAGTTCGGCGTCGTCGGCGTCGCCCTGCACCTCTACGTCGGGCACGGGTATCTTGAACACCTTCATGGCCCTGAGGCGGCACATCTTGTCGTGGTTTTCGGGGTCGGTGGATATGGCACCGGTATCGCCGTCCTTCTCCAGTCCGCCGAGGATGTGCTCAAATCCCTCCTGCCCAGGCACAGCCCAGTAGCGCACGCCCGACTCGGGGTCGCGCCTGTATGGGGTGTAGTGGCCTTTCTGCTCGGCCGGGGCGTAGTGGGGGTGTATCTCTGGCAGCTGTGCGATGTCGGGCAGTCGCCATGCGCCGGAGCCGTTGGCCACAAAGGCGTCGGTGAGCAGCACCACGGGCGTGAGGTGCTCGAGGGCAATCTTGGCGGCGGCGTAGGCAGCGTCGAAGCAGTTGGTGGGGCTTGTGGCCGCTATCACCGGCATGGGGCTCTCGCCGTTGCGGCCGAAGAGCACCTGCAACAGGTCGGTCTGCTCGCTCTTGGTGGGCAGTCCGGTGGATGGGCCACCGCGCTGCACGTCGACAATCACGAGCGGCAGCTCGTCGATGACGGCCAGGTTCATGGCCTCCGACTTGAGGCATATACCCGGGCCCGAGGTGGAAGTGGCGGCCAGCGCTCCGGCAAACGAAGCCCCGATGGCACTGGCGCAGCCCGATATCTCGTCTTCGCACTGCACCGTGATGACCCCGCACGACTTGTGCTTGGCCAGCTCGTGCAATATGTCGGTGGCAGGCGTGATGGGGTAAGAGCCCAGGAAGAGCTTCAGCCCAGCGCGCTCGGCGGCGGCAATGAGGCCATAGGCAGTGGCCTTGTTGCCGGTGATGTCCATGTAGCGGCCCGGCACCTTGTGCCTGGAGTCGATGCGGTAGGTGGCCGGCACGCTCTGGTGGGTGTTGGCGGCGTAGTCGAAGCCGGCGTTCACCACCTTGACGTTGCTCTCGGCAATGAGCGGCTTCTTGTCGAACTTCTCGCGCAGGAAAGCCTCGACAAAGCTCAGGTCGCGGTTGAACAGCCAGCAGACTATGCCCAGGGCAAACATGTTGCGGCACTTGAGCATGCTCTTGTTGTCCATGCCGCTGTCGGCCAGGCAGGTCTTAACCATCTGCGTCATCGGGCAGGCCACCACGCGGTCGGGGTCGATGCCCATCTCGCCGAGGTAGTCGTCGGTGGCAAACTTGGCCTTCTCAAGGTCTTTCGGGCCGAAGCTGTCGGTGTCGATGATGATCGTGGCCTGCGGCTTTGCAAAGCGATACTGTGTCTTCAGGGCTGCGGCATTCATGGCCACAAGCACGTCGCACTTGTCGCCCGGGGTGTAGACACGGCCCGCTCCGATGTGCACCTGAAAACCCGACACGCCCGTGAGCGAGCCTTGCGGGGCGCGTATGTCGGCCGGGTAGTCGGGAAACGTGGATATGCCGTTGCCCACAGTGGCCGACACCGTGGAGAAGATGTTGCCGGCCAGCTGCATGCCGTCGCCGGAATCACCTGAGAACCTCACCACCACCTGGTCGAGTTCCTTTACTTCCAATTTTTCTGCCATAAGTCTTTCGTATCTTTTGTTATAAACAATATCAAAGCAGGCGCATCGCCGGACGGTGACCATATCGGGCCACGACGAAAGCCGAAGCGCCACGGTTATCAAAATGCAAAGTAAGCAAACTTTAGCGAAACGGCAAAATGTTTTCCAATAAAAAAGTTGGACAAGAGGCCTTTTATGCCCATATTATTGCAAAATGACAATAAAACAGCCATAAATACTACATCTTGATGCATTTTTAAGTCAGCAGGTTATTGATGAAGCGAAATACGCGCCACACCACTTTCATTTTGAAACATAAGCCCTGCAAGCGCAACGCCGCCGCATGCCCCTGTGTCAGGAACTGTTCAACGCTGCCAAACCGGCTTCGGGTGACAGCATGGTTGCGGTGTGCTTGCATTTTGCAAAGATAGCCTTTATTTCTCATACCAACAAACTAAATGGCTCTATTTTTCATGGTGCGCATATCATACTGCGCTGCTGTACGCCAACCCTGCATAGCTCACCACACCCGGAAGCGACGAAGCCACGCCAAAAACGACGCACCTCTACCCCAAGCGGCTTGCTGGGCTGCCTGTGCGGCTTATGAAGAAGGGGCTGCCGACAACGCCTTGGAATATGCCTGCCGAGCCGTAAACGGCAGCATACGCCATGAGGTAACTCGGCTGTATCTCTATGTGGCATACAAGCCCGGCAGCGACACTCCGGGCTACGGCAAGGCGCCCTTGCGAATTGCAAAGCCACGCCGGAAGCATCGTTGCCGTAAAACGGCAAGCAAACGGCGCCTGCCCCAGGGCCGGGCAACAATGCGTCAACCAGGCCGTCGACACAGGCAAGAATGCAACTGAGTACAGAAAGCGACGCTCCAAGATTTGCAGAGCAAACAATTGAGGGGCTGCCCGACATGGCCCCTTACCCCCTTGCACTGGGCAACGCCCCCGAGAAAGAGCCCTATGCAAACAAGCCTGCAACAACAATAAGCGCGATTGCCGTAAAGTAATGACACCTTACTGGCAATCGCGCTACATCATGTCTATCGTGCGGCGACGCTTATCCCCGCCATCACGATGCTGCAAAGCCTTTCCTCAACGGACAACCTTCTTCACCACGGTCTTTCCATCCTTACCCTTGGAGCGCATCAGGTAGACACCCTTCTTGGGATTCTTGACAGCATTGCCGTTGAGATCGAAGAATTCAGCCTTTCCGTCACTGGTCAGCGATTCTATTCCCGCCGCGTCTTCAAGCCACGTGATTGCCGACTTAGTAGATGTGTTTCCACCCTTGTAGACCATTTGGATGCCTACTCGCTGTGGCTCACTGGCCTCTACATAAAAGATTTGCATTTCGTTTTTATAGTAAAAATTCTCCCTGTCGTTCATTCCATAAGGAACGTCGATGACGCGCTGTTCGTTTTCGCCATTGTCATCTGTTACCGTGAAGACTACAGGAGTATTGCCCTCACCCATCAAGACATTGAAGTAAAGCTTTTCGGGTGCCATGAATTCACCCTCTTCGCTCTTCATGTCTACATCAAACATGACGCCGATTCCAAAATCTTCGTCAAATTCCGATTCATGGATAACGGGGGCCTTTGGCGTAAGCGCAACATCTGGCACGGCCTGGATAACAGGCCCGGCGTAGAGCTCGAAGGGGTAGATAAGCCTTTTACCCTCGTTAATAGAAAAGCCGGCGTTGGTTGTCGCCGAGACCCTCTGACTTGCGAGGTCGAGTTCCATTTCCAAGAGTGGAGCTACGCGATGCCTGTAGTATTTCTCTCCCGAATCCTCGTCCGTCTCAACTGTCACCGTGGAAGGAACAAAAAAGGTATACGCATTATCGCCCCGGTTGTAGCCTACATACTGTGACTTAAGGATGACACGCCCGTTTTCTATCGTTCCGTGAATCCACTGGGATTCATCTCTTTCCTTTTTGACGCTTTCCCAGAAGGGATTGATGAAATAGAAATCCTTGTCCGTCAGATAAGCCTTGATGTTGACCGCACGGTTCTCCATCAATTGGTTTTGATAGGTGAGTATGAATTTCTGGGGCTCCACGCCTTCTGGCAGAACGGTCTTTTCTTCGTCGAATGGCTCAAATACGAGATCGGTATCACCGTAGCCGTCCCAATCGCCCGTCTGTTCCACCTCGCCAATGATCATCTTGGGCAACACCGTGTTAGGATATTCCCCTTCACCCTCCATAGTCAGCACACCGTCCTTGTATGTAAAGAACACGTCGCCATTGACAGTTTTACCATCGTCGCTGTATTCAAGCGCCCACGTAAGATTATTATTGACAGGCGTGAGGACAAGCCGCGATGCATACAGCTTCGTGCCATCGTATTTGACATACATCAGCTGCGGCGTATGGGCCACATAGCGGTCGCCTTCAAGGTGCGTCAGCTTCAGATATGAGAAGGTGAATATTTTAGAGAAGAAACGCTTGATGTAGATGTTGCCGTCTTCTCCGAGAATAATCTCGGCCTTCTTTGCTTCCTGGAAATTGGGCTTGATGCTCAACCCATCCGAATAAAGTCCAAAACCAGAGCGCGTGAGGTTGTCAACGACGGTGCCGGCAGGAGGATTTTCTTCGCTGATGATTTCATCACTCGCCACGGGGAAGGCAGTCTGGTTGTCACCACCGTCACTCCGTGTGACTGAAAGGCTTACCAAGTTCGAGAGCGAAGCTTCGCGCTTAGAGAAGTCTTGCGCCGATGCCACTACGGCCATCATAGTGCCAAGCAGCATAAGAACTGTTTTCTTGATAAAATGCTTCATAACTAAATTGGTTTTAGGAAAGGAATATTAACGGACAGTCTGCTTGAAGACAATGGCTGCCCCTTGATCTGTAGTAATACGTATGACATAGACCCCTGACGCAAGGGCTGTCAAGTCTGCCTGCGCCACTTCGGCCCCGGGAGATAGCTGACATACCTTTTGCCCTTCTGGATTCCATATTTCCAGCTTCTCGATGACGCGGCCTTCCACCGACACACGATACTTGCGGCTGCCTGTCTGCTCCCATCTGAGGGCGCTCTTCTCGGGCAAGGCCGCCATACCGGTAGCCACTACATCGACCATGGCCGCTTCGGAGCGGTGGCCGTCGGCATAAAGCGCAGCGACATAATAGCGGCCGTCTTCTCCGCTGTGGGTTACCTGATAGCGGGTTGCATGGATATCGTTGGTAGTGAATATCGTCGAACCGCCATGCTTGACGTCATAGCCGATAAGCACAGGATTATCCGCCATGCTCCGCACCGCCTTCACGGCGGCCTTTTCAAAGCGCTGCGCCGTGGCGCCGTGGCCTTTGGCCTTCTCCATGTGGAAGATGAGTTTCTCCGACAGCGTAGTTGGAATGGCGGCATGGTTTCCATGCCTGCCCGCTTTTGCTGAAGAAGCGACAGCCAATTCGTCACGATAGCCAATGGTGACGTCGTCAACCATAAAGCCCAGCGCATAGGCGTCTTTTGCTGTCGACCTATGATGGAAGGCGATATAGAAGTCTTTGCTTGTGTATGGCGCGAGGTCGATCGTCTGGCTTGACCAGTCCCATGATGTATCGTCGCCGTCGCCCGACAAAATCTTGTGGCCTTTCTCCAAGTCACCTGCCGTGGGTTGCCTGTCGCCGTCTGCCTCTACCACATAGACATCGAAGCGTTCGTAGCCTTTCTTCATCGCCAGCTTCAGCTCTTCAGCACCGGCTGGCATCTTCGGCAACACCGCCCAATCATCCATGTCGACGGCTTCCCTGGCGTTGAAATCATAGTTGTAACAACACAGTGACGCCCTACCCTCATAAGCTTGCTGAGTATTTATCTTGAAGGTGTTCCCGTCGTTGTTGGCGTCTATTACGCGTATGTCTGCCGGGAAGCCGGCTGCGCCATATTCCTCGAAATCTTCCTTGTAGATAGGCTGAAGTAGGGGTTTCACCCATGAGAGCGTGACCATCCCTGTCTCGGCATCAAGGCTTCCGGTGAGGTTGCGCACCATCGCGTGGTTATCGTTGACGGTGATGAAGTCTTGCTTTGTCACCGTATTCGACCCGCTGCGGCCGGTTGCTGTCATCGCGACGGTATACTTGCCCGGCAGGCTGAAGCGTATCAAAGGATCGCGCACGGTGGCGCCACCGTTCTCGAAAGCAACACCGTCTGCTGGCGTGACAGTCCAAGCGTAAGTGTCGGCGGCCGGGAATCCTGTGGTAGTGTTTTTAAGCGAAACCGCTTCGCCGGCCGTGATGACGCGCGCTGCAGCCTCAAAATCGGCCTTTATCGGCTGTGTATAAGCCTCGCAATAGTCTGTCCGGGTGAATGTTCTCGACCCCATGTCATTGGTTGCGACGAGGGTTATCGAGTATTTCCCGTCGGCTGTAAAACGCACTGTCGGCGACATGCTCCCGGCATTCCCATCGACAAACGTCACAGTTGAGGGCGAGAAGCTCCACTCCCATCGCGTCACGGGGTGTGACGGGTCTGAGTAAGTGGTGTTGACGAGGTGCACATCGTCATATCGGGAGACTTTCCTGTCATTCGTCTCAAAAGCCGGGTCGGGCTTTGAGGCAGCGTGTTCGAGGCGAATGTCATCGAGACCGACTGCAAACGCCTTTCCCCTTCCGCCGTCGGCATGGTTGAACCCGATGTAGACGAGGTTGCTCTCAGGTGTGAAGGCCACTACCGTACGGCCATATTTCTTGTCGCTTTCTACGTTGACCTTAGCCAGTTGCTTGGTCATAGACGCAGGCTTGGCCTCTGTGCCAAGTGCAACGAGGAGCTGCTCGGCAGCTTTGTCGAAGCGGCGTGACCAGAACGACAGCCTGTAGGTCTGCCCGGGAGTTACACGTACAGGGCAACTGATGAGCCAGTCGCTGGCCCCCCGCGTGAAGTTGGGGTAGTTGAGCGCATATTCCTCACCGTTGTAGGCCATGAGGGTATTGCTTTCTGTTGTCCAGGTCGACTTGTCACCATTGACATCCACGACGGTCCAGCCGCTTTGGTCGAGCGGTTTCTCAAAGTCGAAAAGGCACTCAGCAGCAGGGGGGCACATGTCTACGGCCGTTCCCATGGTCGTAAGGGCAGCGAAATTATTGGAAACGACCTCGTCGGCCTCTGCCTCAACGGTAGCCTTGAGCTTGAATCTTACGAAACCCATGCTGAGGTCGGCCATGAAAGTCAGCGTTTTCTTCTCGCCGACAGCCAGCCCGAAGGCCTCACTGCGCAGAGTCTGCGCGGCAATGTCGGCATCCTCGGCCTCGACGGTCAGGTTGACCACTACCTGCCCCACAGCCTCATGCCCCATATTGGCCACCTCGACCGTCACAGGGGTCGACGCGGTAAAGCCGTCGGGGTCGACGCCGGGCTTCAACGCCACAATGCCGACATCGCTGCCTACGGCATCTATGCCCGTTGCCACGAGCGAGAAGTCTTGTGATTCGACAGGAACAAGGGATACGTGATATGCATCTCCGTCGCCGCCCTCCTCCTCTATCTGCGAGGTTAGCAGCTGCCCCTTGTGAGTAATCCTTATAGTGTATTGCCCGCCGGCGATGGGATTGTCGACAACGACTTGCTCTACATTGTCGACGTTGTTGTCGGCGCGCGTGGCAGGTGCAGCCGGGTTGTTGACATCGAGATGCCATGGAAGCAGCGTCACCCCGTCGGGGGCAATGATGCGCAAGTCGAGGTCGTTGACGAGCATTGCCGTACGGTCGTTTACCTCGTCAATACTGGTCAGCTTGTCTGAAGCGGCATCGGCCCAGGCTATGGTCACCCGGAGAGGTTCGCCGCCGCGTGCGGTCACTTTCTTTTCAAAGCCTTGCCCTTCGGCAAGTGTTTCCTCGAGGATAAGGCTACGCTTCAGGTCGTCGGCAATTGCGTTGGCTGCGGCGAGGGTGTTGAGTATGCCCCACCCCATCTTATAGTCGGGCCCCGCTGCATCACCGGCCTCCTCGGCGGTACCAATGACAAGGGCGCGAAGCGTGGCGGCACGCATGAACTGTCCTTGATTCCGGCGGCTGTAGAACTCTTGAAGAAGACCCAGCGAACCGGTCACTATGGGGGCTGCAAACGAGGTTCCGCCGTTGAAGCCATACGCCTTGTCGCCATAAGACGTGGCCATGAATACGCTTGTGCCTATGGCGGAGATATCCGGCTTTATGCGACCGTCGTTGGTGGGGCCGGTACTCGAGAAGTCGGCCGGGGCCCACGTGCCCCCGAGGGCATTCTCTTTCGACACCGCCCCGACGACAAGGGCGTTCTTCGAGAGCGACCCCGTCGGTATGCAATCGAATCCATGCTCCCCGCCATTGCGGCTGCGCTCTTTGGTTGAGGCCACCCACCGCTGCTTTACCGTGTCGAACACGTAGCGGTCGTCTCTCGGCCCCGGGCCGTCGCCGTTGGCATTGCCGGCGGCGAGCACATGAATGTAATATGGCGAAAGGAGCGTGAGCTGGTCGAAGAGCTGGTCGCGTTCCGTATAGGCGCCAAAGGCAGGGTCTTCCGTTTGGCTGTCGAGGCCTACCCAGTAATATCCCGGGCCCGGGCCATAATCCCCAAATACCCATCCGCACAATGCCCCGTAGGAGGCGTTGGCAAGCAAGTTGCCATCGGCCATCACGCCGGCAATCTCGTACAGGTCGTTGTCCCAGTCGTAGGCCTTGAGGAGTGCGCGGGGAGCCATGCCGTGGGCTCGTGGGTCTACGCCCGATGCCACCATCGTTGAAGCAACAGATGTGCTATGGTCGATTGCCTCTATGTTTGGCTCCATCGCCATGACGCGGCCGCCAAACTCCCTGTGGCTTGCCAAGGGCATGCCGCCGTCCCATTGGAAAAGCGTAATGCCCTCGCCTTCGAGGTCGTATATACTGTTGCCTTGCCAGAGGTCTGCAGTGTGCATTAGTTGCGCCGAAGCGCGGGAAAATGTGGCAAGATAGCGCGGACGCCCATCGGGCCAAAAGCCGTCGAGCCTGACGCTGCGCCCTGCGACCACCGTGTCGAGGGGGAGTTTCAGGCGTTGGGCACGCCGGCGGATGAGCTTGCGCTGCTCCTCGGTTGGCGTGACAAGCTGCTGTGTTCGCTGCAAGAGCACTAAGCGCGACTGGGCTTTGATGGCTTTTTTCTGCTGCTGGCTCTGCGCCGATGCCGACAGGGATAGAACCGATGCCAGAAAAAGCAAGATGGCCCGACTGTGGAACGACGTCCACGAATGGGTAAATGTTTTGATCATAAGCACTCTTATATTGATGGAACAAAAGGATTTAGGTCTTGCAAATATATACATAAATATTAAACAGGCAAGAAAAGCCAAAAGAAAATGCTTGCCGACAAGATGATTGCCGCAAAAGCTGCGAATACATCGGCACTACAGGCCAAGCCCTGCTGCAAGGCAACAACCTTAACTACCCGAATGCGGGGGCACCCGGGGCACGGCGTCGAAAAAACTGTTGGGAGACGAAAACAAGAGTACCCCGACCGAGAATCGAACTCGGATCTACTCTTTAGGAGAGAGTTGTTCTATCCATTGAACTATCAGGGCAATCTGTTTTTCAGCTTGCAAAGATACAGCAAATATGCCGAAATAACAAAAAAAAGGGAGTTTATTTTTGTGTTTCGCCCTATTTGCTGTAACTTTGTAGTCTAAACTACGCAACAAGACATAACATAATATGCAAGAGACAAGACAAAACAAAGTGGCCCGGCTACTGCAAAAAGAGCTCAGCCTCATATTCCAGCAACAGACACGGGCCACCCACGGCGTGATGGTATCGGTGACACGGGCAAGGATTTCGCCCGACCTCAGCGTATGCACGGCTTACGTAAGCATATTCCCGAGCGAGCGCGGCGAGGAAATCCTGGCCAACATACGCTCAAACGAGAAAACCATACGCTATGAGCTCGGCACACGCGTGCGCCACCAGCTGCGCATAGTGCCCGAGCTGCGCTTCTTCCTCGACGACTCGCTCGACTACATCGAACACATCGACGAGCTGCTCAAGAAATGACGGCCTACAACACCATATCGCTGTTTTCGGGGGCCATGGGGCTCGACCTCGGCATTGAAAAGGCCGGGTTCAAAATACGGGTGTGCGTGGAGAAAGACAAATGGGCCGCCCAGACAATAAGGGCCAACACAAGCATACCCGTAATAGAAAGAGACATCAACGACGTGCCCACCGACGAGATTCTGGCTGCTGCCGGCATTGGCAGGCAAGACGTGACGCTCGTAATCGGCGGCCCGCCATGCCAGGCATTCTCGACAGCGGGCAAGCAAAAGGGATTTGCCGACTTCAGGGGCAACGTGATGCTGCAATACCTGCGTGTGGTCAGAGACATCATGCCAGAGTTTTTCATAATGGAAAACGTCAGGGGGCTGCAGTCGGCCAAACTAAACAGCGTGCCTGCAGAATATGCCGAATACGAACCGATAAAGGATGTCAAAGGCAATGCGTTCCACTTTATGGTAGCCGAATTCAGAAAACTGGGCTACAGCATAAGCCACGCGCTGCTCAACGCCGCAAACTACGGTGTGCCGGAAAAGCGCGAGCGAATAGTGGTGATAGGGCACCGGGGCGAAAGGGTGCCCATACCGAGCCCCACGCACTCGGAAAACGGTGAGTTCGGCACAAAGAAGTGGAACACGCTGCGCAGCTGCATCGGCGACATGGAACACCGCACAGACCTGCAATACACCGAGCTGCGCAAACGGAGCCTGCCGTACATGAAAATACTGAAAGAAGGCCAAAACTGGCGCAACCTGCCTGAAGACATGGCCATGCAGGCCATGGGCAAGGCATACTTCCTGTCCGGGGGCAAGACAGGATTTCTAAGGCGGCTCAAATTCGACGAGCCATCGCCAACGCTTGTCACCAGTCCGACCATGCCCGCCACACTGCTGTGCCACCCCACACAGCTAAGGCCGCTGTCGATAAAAGAATATGCAAGGATACAGCAATTTCCCGACTCATGGACTTTCAACGGGCGCCTGGAAACCATATACAAACAGATTGGCAACGCCGTGCCCGTGGGATTGGGCCAGGCCGTAGGGCAACAGATAATGAGATTCATCAACGGACAGACCTGCGCAAACGAAGAAGCCCGCAACAAAATACCTTATTCAAGGTACAAGAACACAACATACAGGGATTTTGCAATTATGTTTGGACAACGAACATACAATCTCACGAAAACACTGTAGACGGTACAATAAGATGGAGCGACATAATCAAGTTTAATTCTGGAACAAAGCAACAATGAATTTCCCATTCTACATAGCGCGCCGATACCTGTTCTCAAAGAAAAGCACCCACGCCATCAACGTGATAAGCGGGGTGAGCGTGGTGGGCGTGGCCGTGGCCACGATGGCCCTGGTGGTGACGCTGAGCGTGTTCAACGGCTTCCACGACCTGGTGGCATCGCTGTTCACGGCCTTCGACCCGCAGCTTAAGGTGACGCCCGCAGTGGGCAAGACGGCTCCTGCCGACGACCCCGTGCTAACCCGGATAAGGCACCTGCCCGAGGTGGAGGTGGCCACTGAGACCGTTGAAGACATGGCACTGGCCATCTACGGCGACCGCCAGGCCATGGTGACAATAAAGGGGGTTGACGACAACTTCGACAGCCTGACACACATACGCGAGATACTTGTGGGCGAGGGCGAGTATGAGCTGCACGCCGCCGGCCTGAACTACGGCATACCGGGCATACGCCTGGCCGAGACGCTGGGCACGGGATACCGATACGACCAGCCGCTCAAGATTTACGCCCCGAAGCGCGAGGGGCAGCTCAACATGGCCAACCCCACCGACGGGTTTGTGGAAGACGAGCTTTACTCGCCGGGGGTGCTCTTCAGCGTAAAGCAAGCCAAGTATGACAAGAGCTACATTGTGACGTCGATAGGCTTTGCCCGCAACCTGTTCGGGCAGCAGGGCATGGTGTCGGCCCTCGAGCTAAGGCTCAAGCCCGGCACCGACTTCGATGCCGCAAAGGAGAAGATAAGGCAGATGGCCGGAGGCAAGTATACGGTGAAAGACCGATTCGAGCAACAGGAAGACACGTTCAGGATAATGAAGATTGAGAAGCTCATTGCCTACATCTTCCTCACGTTCATACTGGCCGTGGCGTGCTTCAACATCATCGGGAGCCTGTCGATGCTCATCATCGACAAGAAGGCCGACGTGGCCACGCTGCGCAACCTCGGGGCATCCGACAAGCAGATTGTGCGCATATTCCTATTCGAGGGCCGAATGATTTCGGCCATAGGGGCAGTGCTCGGCATTGCCGTCGGACTGCTGCTGTGCTGGCTGCAGCAAACCTACGGACTGGTGGGGCTGGGCCGCTCGAGCGGCTCGTTCATCATCGACGCCTACCCCGTGAGCGTACACCCGGAAGACGTGGCGCTGATATTCGTCACCGTGCTCGCCGTGGGCTTCATCGCCGTGTGGTACCCGGTGCACTACTTCGCCCGCAGACTGCTGTGAGCGCCGCCACCCACGGGCATGGCACACCAACCGACAACATAAAACAACAACAACTCATGAGCAAGACAACCACAACCATCAGACTAATCGCTGCAGCGGCCGTGGCCGCAATAATGGCCGCTTGCGGCAACCACCAAAAGGGCGACGGAGGCAACAGTGGCGACAACAGTCGGCAGACTGCGGTGATGTCGCCTTTCGTGCGCATCAACATCGACTCGACCATGGCCCTGGTGTCAATACGCGACAATGCCACGGAGAAGAAAATGCCCAACAGGCTGTTCTACGGCAAGGGCGACTCGGCCGAGGTTGAAAAACTGTCGCCCGAGGGCAGCGTGCCGTCGTCGGTGAGCTGCTTCATCATAGAGACGCAAGGCAAGAGGGCTCTCTTCGACACCGGCGTGGGCAAGGCCAACGGAGGGGTGCTCATGGATAGGCTGAAAAGCCTGGGAATAAAGCCGGAAAGCATAGACTACATATTCATAACCCATTTCCACAACGACCACACAGGGGGCCTTACCGACAACGGCAAGGCTGCATTCAGCCGGGCGCAGCTCTACGTGCCCG
This sequence comes from Marseilla massiliensis, assembly GCF_023336985.1. Lineage (NCBI taxonomy): Bacteria > Pseudomonadati > Bacteroidota > Bacteroidia > Bacteroidales > Prevotellaceae > Marseilla > Marseilla massiliensis. Next base: position 102,442 of record NZ_JAMBLP010000011.1, read on the forward strand.
AGGCCGAATATGCCTACTGGGCCGGGGCCGGCGGCAAAGGCAGCACGGCCATTAAGGCCGTAGGGGCCTACGGGAACAGGCTCCACCGCTTCGGCTACGGCGACAAGCTGCCGCTCGGTGTCAAGCCCATGGCAGCACCGGGCCACACGCCGGGCCACACTGTCTACATTGCAGGGAGGGTAATGATAATGGGCGACCTGTTCCACGGACTGCCACTGCAGATACAAGACCTCAACCTGTGCGCCGACTACGACATGGACCGCACCAAGGCCATCGAGTCGCGCAATAAATACACCTTAATGGCAGTACACAACGGAATGATGGCGGCCGGGATGCACTTCTTCGGCACAGGGATGGTTGACTTCAAGATGAACGAGAGAGACATGGAGCTCAAATCTTTCGAACACAACTTGCCAAAAAGATGACAGCCATAGCCTGGCGCTGCATACGGCAGACAATAGCTCGCCCGAACCACTGCGCCACCCATGCACAAGTCCGGCAGGCGGGAAAAGAGAAACCGTTGCGCCCCGTTTCGCAATGCGAAACGGGGCGCAACGGTTAATAGCACGGGCCATTCGGGAAGTCCGGATGGCCCGTATGGCACAGGCCGACACCGACAGGCCAAAAGCCAGTCGCCTGGTGCGACCTAATGGCGGCACTCAGCGCGAACAGTCGACGGCCACCTTCATCACCCCGTCGGCATGGCTCTCAAACAGGCTGTAGGCCCGCCCTATGTCGCTCAGCGCAAAGCGGTGGGTGATAAGCGGCGTGGCATCGAGCTGCCCTTCGGCAATGAGACGCAGTATCTCGGCACAGTCGCAGCCGTCGACGCCACCCGTCTTGAACGTGAGGTTCTTGCCGTACATCTCGGGCAGGGGCAGCACCTGCGGCCCGTCGTAAAGCGCCACGACAGTGACCACGGCGTTGGGCCGGGCACACTGCCAGGCCAGCCGGAACGTGTCGGCGCCGCCGGCCACCTCAAACACCACGTCGGCACCGCCATGCTCGCTCTCTGCCAGCACGCAAGCTTGGCACGAGGCAGAGTCGGTGACCACCACATGGGGCCACCGCGAAGCCACAAAACGGCGGCGCACAGGATCGTTCTCGCACACCACTATGCGCCTCGGGCCCTTCAGCAGGGCGCACAGCAGAGTGCAGATGCCCGTGGGCCCGGCACCGATTATGAGCACCGTGTCTGACGGCCGCAGCTCGGATATGCGCACAGCCCAAAAGCCCGTGGCCAGCACGTCGCCCACGAACAGGGCCTGCTCGTCGGTCACCGACGGCGGTATGGGCGTAAGCCCGCAGTCGGCATAAGGCACCCTGACATACCCGGCCTGCCCTCCGTCGATGCGGCAGCCCAAGGCCCACCCCCCGTTGGGGTCGGTGCAGTTGTTCACATAGCCGTGGCGGCAGAAATAGCAATGGCCGCAAAACGTCTCGACATTGACCACCACGCGGTCGCCGGGGGCAACAGACGAGACGCCCGTGCCCACCTCTTCGACCACACCCACCATCTCGTGGCCCACGGTGATGCCAGGCACGGCACGCGGCACGCTGCCGTGCTTTATGTGCAGGTCGCTCGTGCAAATGCTGGCAAGGGTGACTCGGACTATGGCGTCGCGGTCTTCGGCGATGGTGGGGCGCGGCTTGTCGAGAAGCTCGAAGCGCCCCTTGTCTACATAAGTATATGCTAACATATCAGTAACATTTGTGGATAAGTAGGTGTTCAAAATTAATTGCCATCAAATTGTGCGCTATTTTGGAGATGCATGCCAAAGTCCGAAGAGAGAGAGCGTAGCGGGCTACGCGACCGATGAGACTTTGGTATGCGGCCCGAAAGAGCACACAAGATGGTGGCAAAGATATAGAGGACACCTGCAAGGTCTATTGTATCGGTTAATTTTGAACAGCTACTAATCCGCGCTGCCTGCGGCCACCGGGGGCCTAAGGCAGCACTATTGTCTCTACGTCGACATGCTCGTGCAGGAACACCCGGGCCGAATCGCGGAACTTGTCGGCGTTCTCGGTGGTGAGGTAGTGGACGCTGCCGTTTCTCGTACACTTGCGCTCCATCTCGGGATGGCGCACGAAATAGTCGCGCAGGCTCGAGGCCACATACTCGCCCTGGGCCACTATGCGCACCCCGGGGTTCACGTATTTCACAATCTTTGGCATGAGCAGGGGGTAATGGGTGCATCCGAGTATGACGGCATCGATGTCGGCATCGAGCGCCATGAGCTGGTCGATACGCTTCTTTACGAAATAGTCGGCGCCCGGGCTGTCGGCCTCGTTGTACTCCACGAGCGGCACCCAGAAGGGGCAGGCCACGCCCGACACACTGATGTCCGGGAAGAGCTTGTGTATCTCGAGGTCGTAGCTGTGGCTCTTGATGGTGCCCTCGGTGGCCAAGATGCCCACGTGGCGCGTCTCGGTGAGCGAGCCAATGACCTCGGCCGTGGGCCTGATGATGCCCAGCACGCGCCTGTCGGGGTCTATGCCAGGCAGGTCGTTCTGCTGTATTGTGCGCAGCGCCTTGGCCGATGCCGTGTTGCATCCCAGTATGACGAGGTGGCACCCGAGCTCAAACAGCCTTACCACGGCCTGGCGCGTGAACTCGTAGACGACGTCGAACGAGCGCGGCCCGTATGGCGCGCGCGCATTGTCGCCAAGGTAAAGATAGTCGTAGCACGGCAGCAGCTTGCGTATTCCGTGCAATATGGTAAGCCCGCCGTAGCCCGAATCGAATATGCCTATGGGGCCGGGGGCGGCATTCAGTTTGTCCATGTCTGTGGGTCCTCCATGCCCCGGGCGCGGCTCATGCGCGCCAAGGGCTCACTTTAGCATATCAATCACCATCAGGGTCACGTTGTCACCCATGGAGCTGTCGATGAAAGGACAGGCGTTGCCGTCGATGTTGATTACGAAGGCGTAGCCGTTTTGGCGCCCCACGGTGCGTATGGCCGCGCGCAGCCGCCGGTGGAGCGGGGCGAAGATGTCTTTCTCGGCCGACTCGATGAGACGGCGGCTCTCCTGCCTGAACGCCACGTTGCGCTCGAGCAGCTCCTGCAGCTCACCCTGCCTCTTGTGCAGGATGGTGGCCGGATAGCCAGCCTGGCCGTCGAGGAACTCCTCGTACTTGGCGTTGAACTCGTCGGCCACGCGACGGGCCTCATCGTCGTACTTAGCCTTGAGCTCGGCCAGCCGCTTGCTTGCCGTGGCATAGTCGGGCATGGCCTTGAGGGCCGTCTCATAGCTCACGTAGCCGAAGCGCAGCACCGGCCGGTGCTCGTGGCCATCGTCGGTCACCACTACCATTGAGTCGACGGCCAGCGTGTCTACCTCTACCTGGGCGCCCGCACAGAGCGGCAGGGCTGCCAACAGCGCCATGAGCGCCGACCGCAATGCAGTCTTGAAAATAATCGTCATGTGTCACTACCCTTTTTAAACAAGGGCGCGCAACAGCCGCTGAGGGCGTTGCGCTATCCCGTAGTTGTCAGAAAATAATATGTGGCGCCACGCCAAGGGGCTGATGGCTGCCACATGGCCGGGCACCGGGGCGCCTGGCCGCTGCCGGCAGTCTGCCGCAAGGGCGAGGGCCGGCCGTGGCGGCGTCACTTCAAGCCGAGCTTGGCCTTCACGTCGGCAGTGACGTCGGTGCTCAGCGTGGTGCTGATGTAAGGTATGCCGCCGGCAACGTCCATGATGTAGACATATCCACCGGCCTGGCCCACCTGCTTGATGGCGTCGACCACCTTGGTGGTGATTACCTGCATCTTCTCCTGCGAAGCCTTGGCCAGAGCCTGCTGGTTGTCCTGGTAGCTCTGCTGTATCTTCTGGTACATCTCCTGCAACTCCATCTCACGGCGCTGGCGGATGTTCTCGGGCAGCGTGGTGCGTGTGGAGTCGTAAGCCTGCGACTTGCGGGTGAGCTCGTCCTGCATGCTCTTCAGGTCGTCCTCATACTGCTTCTGCAGGGCGTCTACCTCTGTCTTGGCCTTGTTGTACTCGGGCATCGCCTGTATTATCTCCTGTGAGTTAACGTGTCCGAACTTCTGTGCGAATGAAGCCAATGGCGCAAACATCATGAGCGCCAAGAATAACTTTTTCATTGTTCTTTGTCCTTTTTATTGTTGTTAATTATGTTTGTCCGTGCAAATGCCGTAACCGGTCGCCCCGGACACCGCCACAGGGGACGTTCGGGACGGCCGTCGACAGGCCTGCTGCACACGTGGGCCGCATCAGTATGAATAGCCCAGCTTCTGCAGCACCTCGTTGCTTATGTCTATCTTCGGGCTGCCAAAGATGATGCCCGTGTCGCTTGCCCTGTCGAGCACGAGCTGGTAGCCGCGCAGGTCGGCAATGTCTTTCACCGCATTGTATACCTCCTCCTGTATGGGCGTCATGAGGCTCGTGCGCTTCTTGAACAGCTCGCCGTCGGGGCCGAAGTATTTGCGCTTGAGCTCGGCAGCCTGCTTCTCTTTCTCCATGATGGCATCCTGCCGCTCCTTTTTCTGCTCCTGCGACAGGAACACCACCTCGTTCTGGTAGTTCTTGTACATGGTCTGCGCCTCGGTCGATAGTGCCTCGACCTCTGCCTGCCACTTCTTCGACACCTGGTTGAGCTGCTCGTTGGCGCGCTCGTAGGCAGGTATGTTCTTAAGTATGTATTCCATGTCGACAAGCGCGAACTTCTGCGCGCTCGCGGCCACGGCCGATAGCATCATGGCCATCATCACCAATACTTTCCTCATAAGAATCTCCTTTCCTCCATTTCTTTTTGCTGTTATGATATATGCTGTAGCCAAGGGGCGCGAGGCCCCGTGCGTCAGAACTCCTGGCCGAGCACGAAGTGGAACTGGCTGCCGCCCTTGGTGCCGGTAGACAGGGCCTCGTCGAAGCCGTAGGCCCAGTCGATGCCCATCAGGCCGACCATCGGCAGGAAGATGCGCACGCCGGCGCCTGCCGAGCGCTTCATGTCAAACGGGTTGAACTTCTTGGTGTCGTACCACGCATTGCCGCCCTCGAGGAACGCCAGTCCGTAGATGGTGGTGTTGCCGAGCATGAACGGGTAGCGCAGCTCGAGCGTGAAGCGGTCGTATGCGTAGCCCGGCGCCGAGTATGGCGTTAGCGAACCGTTCTCGTAACCACGCAGGCCTATGGTCTCCTGTGCATATCCCGACGAGTATCCGCTCATGCCGTCGCCTCCCATGTAGAAGGTCTCGAACGGCGACTTCTTGAAGCGGTTGTACGACCCGAGCAATCCGAACTCAACGCGCGACATGAGCACGAAGCACTTCTGGCCGCTGGTGAGGGCCGTATAGTTGCGGAACTTGAACTTCCACTTGTGGTACTCAATCCACCTGTACTTGTCTTCCTGCTCGCTCTGGAACGTGGCCGAGTTGGCGTCGGTGGCCAGGTGCTCATAGTCTTTGCCGTCCCACAGCGACCATGGCGGCGTGAGCGTCACCGAGGCCAGGAACTCCGACCCGCGGCGCGGGAAGAGCTGGTTGTCGGTGCTCGTTCGCGACAGGGTCACGCCGAGGTTGATGTTGTTGCAGTTGCCGTTGGTAATGATGAAGTACTGCCAGTCCTTGAGCATGTAGCGCTGGTATGCCAGCGACACCGACAGCTGGAAGTAGTCGTCGGGCCAGCGCAGGCGCTTGCCCCATCCCACCGAGAAGCCCACCAGCTGCACATACTTGTCATCGTCGAGGTAGCTCTCGTAGTTGTTGTAATAATAGTTGTTGTAGCTGCCGTAGTAGTTGTAATAGTTCATCCAGCTGTTGTTGTAGTAGTTGCTGTTCACGTCGGTCTGCTTCGAGTAGAACGCTCCCACGTTGAACGCGTTGGGGCGCTTGCCCCCGAACCACGGCGCCGAATAGCTTATGCTGTACGACTGGTAGTAAGTACCGTTGGTCTGTGCGCTGAGCGCCAGCTGCTCGCCGTCGCCTATCGGCATGATACCACGGTGCATCTTGTTCTTGCCGAAGAGGTTGCGCATCGAGAAGTTGTTGAGCTTGAGCGACACACGGCCTATCACACCCGTCTGTCCCCATCCCAGCGAGAACTCCACCTGGTCGTTAGACTTCTGCTCGAGCTCCCAGTTGATGTCCACCGTACCGTCTTCGATGTTGGGCTTTATGTCGGGGTTGACCTTCTCCGGGTCAAAGAATCCCATCGACGCAATCTCTCGCGCCGAACGCATCAGGGCGTCTTTCGAGAACAGGTCGCCGGGCTTTGTGCGCAGCTCGCGGCGCACCACTTCCTCGTAGAGGCGGTCGTTGCCGAATATGCGCACGCTGCTGATGTGGGCCTGCTGCCCCTCGGATATCCTCATCTCAAGGTCGATGGAGTCGCCCACCACGTTGACCTCGGTCGGCGTAAGCTGATAGAACAGGTAGCCGTTGTTCCAATAGTAGTTGCCCACGGCGTCTTCGTCTTCCTCGAGGCGCTTCTTCAGGCGCTTCTGGTTGTACACATCGCCCTTCTTCATGCCGAGCAGCATGTTGAGGTTGTCGGTAGACACCACGGTGTTGCCCACCCATGTTATGTTGCGTATGTAGTATTTCTGCCCCTCGTCAATCTCGACGTAGATGTTTACATGGTTGTGGTCGTGGTTCCACACGCTGTCCTTGACGATGACCATGTCGCGGTATCCCAGCTCGTTGTACTTGTCGATGAGGTTCTGCTTGTCGGCCTCGTAGCGTTCTTCGGTAAACTTCTTCGACTTGAGGAACGACGACAGCTTGCCAGCCTCGTGCGTCTTGGCGAAGGCACCCTTGGTGAAGAGGCTGCCCTTTATCTTCTTGTCCGACAGGTTCTTGTTGCCCACGAGGTAGATGTGGCGCACCTTCATCTTGTCTTTCTTGTCGACATTGATGTCGAGTATCACCTGGTTCTTGGCAGCAACGTCGTCGCGCTGCTGTATGTCTATCTCGGCGTTCTTGTATCCCTTCTCGTCGAAATACTTCTTGGCCAGTATCTTAGCCCTGTCTATCACGTTAGGCGTGATCTGGCTTCCGGGCATGATGCCCAGCCGTGCCTCGAGGTCTTCGCGCTCCGACTTCTTCAAGCCGTTGTAGTTGATGGTGCTCACCCTGGGTCTGACCGACAGGTTGAAGCACAGGTAGACCTTGGAGCCCACAATGGAGTCGACCGTGACGGAAACATCCGAGAACAGGCCGTGCCTCCAATAGCGCTTCACCGCCTCAGTTATCTCCGAGCCGGGCACTGTCACGCGCTGGCCCACAGACAGGCCCGAGATGCCCGTGAGGACATAGTCCTCGTAGCCCTCTACCCCCTTGACGGTGAGCCCTCCTATCTCGCACGAGCGCGGTGTGCCGGCGTACGATATCTCCGGTTTGACAATCTTGTCCTGTGCCGTGGCGTATAACCCAGCCAACAAAGCCGCGGCAAGCAGCCCAAGCATCCTCTTCATATATTCCATCCCAAATATGATAATGTATGAGTTTCGTTCAATGTTCATCCCCTTCAACCTGAGCCTCGGTCTTGCCGAACCGGCGCTGCCGTCCCTGGTAACTGGCAATGGCCTGGCGCAGGGCCGCCTCGTCGAAGTCGGGCCAGTAGGTATCGCAGAAATACAGTTCTGAATATGCAATCTGCCACAGCAGGAAGTTGGATATGCGCAACTCGCCCCCTGTGCGTATCAGCAGGTCGGGATCGGGCATGAAACGCGTCTCGAGCCTCGCCTCTATGTCGGTGTCGGTGATGCTCGCCGGATCTATGCGCCCCTCGATGGCGTCGACGGCAATCTGCCGTGCGGCCTTGGCCAGCTCCCACCGTGCCGAGTAGCTCAGCGCCACCACCATGGTCATGGCCGTGTTGGCCGCCGTGTGCTCCTCGGTCTGCCTGAGCTTGTCCTGCACCTCCTGCGGCAGCCGCCCTATGTCGCCTATGACGCGGAAGCGTACGTTGTTCTTCATGAATATCTCGTCTTCGAGCGACGACAGCACCAGCCCCATCAGGGCCGCCACCTCGTCGGCAGGACGGTTCCAGTTCTCGGTCGAGAAGGTGTAAAGCGTGAGGTATTCAACGCCGAGCCGCACACACTCCGACGTTATGCGGCGCACCGACTCCACCCCGGCCTGGTGGCCGTAGCTGCGCTGGCGCCCCCGTTCCGAGGCCCACCGTCCATTGCCGTCCATGATGATGGCAATGTGGCGTGGTATGCGTTTCATATCCAATTGTTCTGTCATAGAGTCAATATCTATCGTTATGACATGTCCGGCATTTTGCCCACACGTCGTAGGTGAGCGATAGCCGCAACATGCTGTAGCTGTCGGTATTCTTGAACATCCCGCTGCTGTCGATGCCGTAGGGGTCGTCGGTGCCGTCGAGCTTGTCGCTCAGCGAGAAGTGTATGGCCCATTCCAGGGCCAGGTTGAGCCTTGTGGCCACCTTGTACTTAACGCCAACGCCTATTGGCAGGTTGCCCGTCACCACGCTTCCCGACGGTGTCTTGGCGTATGTCAGCCCGAGGCCTATGGCCACGTATGGCGTGAGCCGCTTTGCCCCGAAGTATTCGCGGCCGGTGCCGTAGGGCCAGAAGTTGTATTCAAACCGCAGCCCGGCGTCGACCAGCGTGTTGCTGAACGACACCACCGAGTCTTGCAGCCCGGGATACCACGTGCTCACATCGGCCGACGACCCCTTCAGCTTGCCGTATGTAATGTCGAGCCCCAGGGCCATGCGTGGGTTGAACCGATATTTGGCCACCAGGCCGCCGGCCACTTGGTTGTTGGCCAGGATGCTGCCGTTGAAGTCGCCCTGGTAAGAGAGCAGCCCCACCCCGCCGCCTATCTCGGCCCTGTATTCGGGGTCGGTCTGCGCCCCCGCCGTGATGGCGGCGGCCATGGCCATGGCTATGACGAGCAGCTTCTTCATCGGCCCCTCCCGTCACTGCTGCCAGCCCATGCTGTTGAGCCGTCCGCGCCACACCTGGCCGGTGCCTGCGCACACTATCCATATATGCCCGTCGGCGTCGGTTGCCGCGGCAAAGGCCGTGGCCGAGGTGTCAAACGCATCGGGGTAGGCATACGAAGAGTTTGCCTTCCATGTGATGCCACCGTCGCGGCTCTCGTATATCCGCGAGAACGGCTGCTCCTTGCACCCGCCTATGCCGGCGCCGCCAAAGGCCAGCTCGCTGTCGCCGTAGGCAATGACGGTGAGGCCGGCGAGCCTCGGCAGCAGGTAGTTGTTGCGGCTGTCCTGGTCCATGTACACCCACTTGCCCTGCTCGCTGCCATTCGAGTATTCCACTATCTTGCGCCAAACCACGGCCGTAGAGTCGTCGGGGTAGGCCTCTATCGAGCGGTTGCCGGCGAGCATCACGTAGTCGGTGCTGTCGACATAGCCGTAGGGCGCCGTGCACGATGTCATGTCTTGCGCGGGCAGCAGCGTGCCGGGAGCGTCGGTGGCGTCGTTGCGCCATGAGCGCCCACCGTCGGCCGATACCACCATCGCGCCGCTGGCGTCGATGCCATAGAGCTCTGTAGTGCTGGCCCCCACGAGCCGCTGCGGTGCCCCCTGTGCCGCCACGGCCTCGAAGGCAGTGCCGTCGGTGGTGCGGCGCAGCGTGCCGCCGTCGAGCACGAAGAGCGTGTCGCCCTTCACCGCCACATTATTATAAGCGTCGGGACCGAAGGCCGCCCCCGTAGCAGTCCACGTGTTGCCGTCGGAGGCCTCTGTGGTGTAGACCACCGTCGAGCCGCCCTCAAGCCCGAAGAGCACCATCCTGCCGCCAAGCCCCACAAGGCGCATGCCGCCCATGGCTGCGAGCGAGGCGTTGTCGGCCATCCGCGTCCAGCGGAACTCGTCGGCCACCTCGCGGTGAATGTTCACCGTCACCTTGTACAGGCGGTACGAGCGGGCGTCAGAGGCGTATGCCCTCAGGTAGCGGGGCTTGCTGAAGTCGGTGCTGTCGGTCGACGAGAGCGACTTCATCGAGTCGCGGGCGGCGTTCTCGATATACACCATGGCGTTGTTCTTGGTATAAACGCCGCAGAGCAGCTTGGTGGCGTCGACCCCCACGGGCAGCGAGTCTACATTGTAAATCTCGCCCTTGAGCTGGTCGATGTAAAACGGATAGTCGGCCACGCTCTGGTCGTCGACCACATACGTGGAGTCCTCCCCCGTCGAGGAAGTGGTGTGCTTGGTTATCTTAGCGCTTGTTATCTGAAACTGGGTAATGGCAATATCATCATAAAGCGTCACATCATCGGTATAGTCGGTGTCTAAGCACGACACAAGTAATGTTGCCGCCGCGAACAGCAGGCACAGATGACCAATGTTCTTACTCATTCGGTATTTATTTTTATTTTTAGCTGCAAATTTAATCACATTTCCGTAAATAGCGGCATCTTTCTGTCTTTATTAAATAAAAAACATACTAAAACGGGGCATTTTAAGTTCTGTTAGTTCAAAATAGCCGTTTTATGCCGACGTACCGGCCAAGGCCCCTTGCCGACCCGCAGGCAGAGCGGCAAAAGGCTGTGCTCCGCATCGTTACGGCAAACGCATGCCGGCGCGGGGCGAGCCCATAATGAAACAGCGCGGTATGAATCACTCACCCCGCGCTATTCCCTCGGACGGATGCCGTTGAAGTCATTGAATATCAATGCCCACAAAGGCACAACCGTCGTCATGAAAATCTAATAACATAATCTTTACCTTAAATCTATTAACTACTAACCTAATGAATAACAGTACCATTGTCGCAATGGTAGCGCAAAGATACAATATATATAAAGGAAAACAAAATTGCGGGGCATGTTTTTTCGACGCCCTCACAATTTATTGATTTAAATCAACGCAAAAATCGGATGCACGGCTGCCTGCGCCACAGTCTGCGCCAAGGGGAGGCAATCGGCCCTGACTAACGCCAACAGGGCCGGCAACCCACGTCAATCTCCGGGCTCGGATGTCATGGCTATCTCCACTTGCTGCCCGTCGCGTATGGCATTCCACATGGCGTCCCTGGCCACCATAAGCTCGGTCTTGGCCTGGCTTTCGGGCCATGTCCTCCCAAAGCCGTCGGCAAACATTGAGAGCGCAGCCGCATTCTGCGTGTTTGCAATGCCTATGCTCAATCGCCCGCCGTCCATTTCATAAAACATGGCCAACGGCACGCGGTCGTCGAGGCCAAAGATGAATATCGGGGTATAAGGCCCTTGCGGTATGCCCGTCCACGCCTCGCAGAAGGCGTCGCATTGCTCGTCGGTAAGTTCCAGTATCAGCTCGCCGTCATTTTCCGTAAACCAGTATCTCGTTGTCATCCAATGCGCCGGTTCATCGCCGCCGGCGGGCTTTATCCAGATGTCGAGCGTGAGGTCTTCGTTAAACCTCATGCCTATCTCGTCGTGCTTGGTTCCAAGATATTGCCTATGCTTACCAATGCGTTTCTTATGGTCATCTCGTTGGGGTAAACAATACCGTCATACTTTGTAGTTCCCAAGATGTCTTTGGTCACGTTGAGAAATCCCTCGCCCGTCTTGAACACAAATGTACGGCCCGTCTCAATGCCTTTCGGCGCATAGGCAATGTCCAAGACCACATAGCCGTCGGTCACATATTTCTCGGCGGGGGTGTATGTGCCTCTCACGGTCATCTCGTATCCCGGCGCATCGCTCTTGCCGGTGAAGCCGACAGTCCTTTCGCCGGGCACGGCATCGATGTCTACGGTGAAACTCTTCGCCAATTCGGCAGTGAGCCCGCTTATTGTCATGGTCACCGCCCCACCGGCGCCGTCGCAGGCAAATTCCACGCCTTTTATTGCCACCTCCTCGCCGTTTAATGTCGTTCGGCACTGTGACTGGCTTAAATCCACGCCATCCATTTTTCCGATCTCTACCACTCCCCTGACAGCATCGTCATTGCTGCAAGCGGTAAATAAACTTGCGAATAGTGCCACAGCCACAATTCGCACTAAGTGTCTGGTTTTCATAAACAAATTGGTTTAAGTTTTACATTCAGCTATTATTTCATCTATTATTTCATCACATAAATCGCCTGTGGGCAACATCCATACTGTCGTTCAACGACTTAGTTTCACCACTTGCCCCGTTCCGTCATCAAAGTATATGCGCACGAGCATGTACGGGCCAGGGATTTCGCTCTTTGCGATTACAGCTGTTTCTGCCATCACGGGCACGTCTCTCAGCATTTGCCCGCCCACGCTGTAGCACACGACGCGGGAGATGGGCTTGGAAGATTGAAGGGTGTATGCCTCGCCACCGTCAACAACAGACAAATCACCTGGATCACCTTGCAAGTCTTTAATATCTGCATATATTATTTGATTTATTGAAAGCTCCTTCCAACCCTCAGCCTGCTCGTAAAGACCGATACTCTCCAGAGGAACATAGACTGCCTGAGGGTCGCCATCAGTCAAGAACACATCGTCTCCCAATCGCGGAGGTACTGACGCCATACACACCAAGGATGGTTCAGGCGCATACCACTCCCTACTATATCTCGTTGGCAGGTTCCACTTAATATAGGCAAAAGCCCTGTCACCAATTGAATCAACAGACTCAGGAATGATCAACTTGCCAGACATGAGCATCCCTTCATAACAATTTGCATAAATTGTACGGGTTCCATCCTTAGCCAAATATGAGTATGTACCAGCCTCATAATAGGATATCGGTGAAAAATACAACACGGTGCCATCTTTCGAATACACACGGCCATCATCATACTTGCAATATTTGTTGCCAATTGATGGAACCACACGAGTTACCCTCTCATTTTGTACATACCAATCTCTGCCATTATACACAAAACGTCCAAGCGTAGGGTACTTGCCAGCCAACTCAAATATACACTCAAAACCAGTGACATTGTAACGTCCTACACACTCAACGCTTAGCGAATAGTCTGACAGATGCTTTATTTTTTTAGGTAACAGCACACGACGCCCATTTTCCTTTGGGGTATGCAAAGTGCAGTGGAAAGCGTGCGCAGGCAACGTGTCTATGTCGGCGTCAAGCAGGTCGAGAGTGTCCAGACAATC
>NZ_JAMBLP010000012.1:0-114114 GCF_023336985.1 Marseilla massiliensis
GCCTGCGGCCCCGGCCGCGCATCCCATCCCACAGGTCTGCCGGGGGCGGCCACGACGGCCGGATTGCTCCATTGCGCCGGCAGCCGTGCAGGTAGCGGACGCCGCCGCTGCTGCGCCCGATAGGGCTGATGCGGTGCGCTGAAGCATTTGTAGGAGAGGCCTGAGCTTTTCAGGTTATGCTTGTACTTTAATTAATTGTCTCCTGCTTATGGCATAGGCAGTTTTTGTAAAAGTTGCGCTTTGCAACCGTCTTTCAATCTGATATCACACGACTTTCATGAGTCCCGAAGTTTTGTGATGCAACGTGAAGACAGCGGGAAGCACAACATATAGCGCTGATTTGATAATATGGTAAGAGCGTCCATGTGGCTTTGCATGCAGTAAGAAATATAATATAAAGAAAGAAAAATGATAGTATTACTGCTAAAAATCTTTCGATTTGTTTGTCTATTTGTGTTGTTTTGATTAACTTTGCAGTTGTAAAGTAACTTAATTATGGAGAATATGTATATTAATCTATTACAGCTTATTGATATTATTCTACTGCCAGAGATGAAAGGGAGTGGGGAAATAGGCGTGTAATTATGACTCAGATATAGTTTCAGACCTTTTTCACTTCCATTAGTGAGAAAGGTCTTTTAGTTGGATAATACTTAAAATGAATATGATGAGTGACAGATTGTTTATTTTTGACACAACGCTTCGCGACGGCGAGCAGGTGCCTGGTTGTCAGCTTAACACTGTAGAGAAGATACAAGTTGCGAAGATGTTGGAGCAGCTCGGGGTTGATGTCATTGAGGCGGGTTTCCCAATTTCCAGTCCCGGAGACTTTAATTCAGTCATCGAAATTTCAAAGGCTGTGACATGGCCGACAATATGTGCCTTGACACGAGCTGTCGAGAAAGACATTGATGTTGCTGCCGAATCTTTGAAATATGCAAAGCATAAGCGTATTCATACAGGCATTGGCACAAGTGATTCGCACATACGTTACAAGTTTAACAGCACGAGAGACGAAATCATTGAGCGTGCCGTGTCTGCCGTCAGATACGCGAAGAAATACGTAGAAGACGTAGAGTTCTACGCAGAAGATGCCGGGCGCACAGAGAATGAATACCTGGCCAGAGTCATTGAGGCGGTAATTAAGGCCGGGGCAACCGTGGTTAATATCCCTGACACAACTGGATATTGTTTGCCCTCAGAGTACGGAGACAAGATAAAGTACTTGGTTGAGCATGTTGACGGAATAGACAAAGCTGTCATATCGACCCACTGTCATAATGATTTAGGTATGGCAACAGCAAATACGTTGAGTGGTGTGCTGAATGGTGCGCGCCAAGTGGAAGTCACAATCAACGGCATCGGTGAGCGTGCAGGCAATACATCGCTTGAAGAGATAGCCATGATTCTGAAGTGCCACAAGGATATTGGCATTGATACGAATATCAACACGGTGAAGATATATCCAGCCAGCCGTATGGTTTCAAGCCTCATGAATATGCCGGTTCAGCCAAATAAGGCCGTGGTTGGCCGCAATGCCTTTGCGCATTCAAGCGGCATCCATCAGGACGGCGTGCTCAAGAACGTCCAGACGTATGAGATAATGAACCCCAAGGATGTTGGGCTGGACGACAACTCCATAGTGCTCACAGCCCGTTCTGGCCGTGCTGCGCTTAAGTACAGGCTTGGAGTGCTTGGCGTGAAAGTGACGAGCGAGGAAGCAGTTGATAAGATTTACCAGAAATTCTTGAAGCTCGCAGACCAGAAGAAAGAAGTAAATGATGATGATATACTTATGCTTGCAGGAGCCGACACAGCAGAGGCTCACGCCGTCAAGCTTGATTACTTGCAGGTGACAACGGGCATGGGAGTAAGGAGTGTGGCCAGTGTAGGCTTAGACATCTCAGGCCAGAAGTTTGAGGAGTCGTCCACCGGAAACGGCCCGGTAGACGCTGCCATCAAGGCTTTGAAGCGAATCATACGCAAGCAAATGACTCTCAAGGAATTCACCATTCAGGCCATTAGCAAAGGGTCTGATGATGTCGGGAAGGTTCACATGCAGGTAGAGTATGACGGCAACGTCTATTATGGTTTCGGAGCAAACACTGATATAGTTACGGCTTCAGTGGAAGCTTACATAGATTGTATAAACAAATTTAGAAAATAACATCAGCTGATGAACACATTATTTGACAAGATATGGGATAAGCACGTTGTGCAGGCCATAGCAGACGGCCCCACACAATTATACATCGACAGACTGTATTGTCATGAAGTAACATCACCGCAAGCTTTCGATGGCTTGAGGAAGAGAGGGCTCAAATGCTTTCGGCCGCAGCAGATATTTTGCATGCCGGATCATAATACGCCTACTCACGACCAGGACAAACCGATAGAAGACCCCGTGTCGCGCAAGCAGGTAGATGCGTTGGCGGCAAATGCACGTGAGTTCGGATTGACTCATTATGGTATGATGTCTCAGGATAATGGCATAATTCATGTCGTAGGGCCAGAGAAAGGGCTATCGTTGCCAGGCATGACCATTGTGTGTGGTGATTCGCATACGTCAACCCATGGTGCCGTGGGGGCTATCGCCTTTGGCATAGGCACCAGCGAAGTGGAAATGGTCTTGGCTTCTCAGTGCATATTGCAGCAAAAGCCAAAGTCAATGCGCATAACCATCGACGGAAAATTGGGCACAGGTGTCACTGCAAAAGACGTCGCCTTGTACCTTATGTCGAAGTTGACCACTTCCGGGGCTACAGGCTACTTTGTCGAGTATTCGGGTCAGGTGGTTCGCGACATGAGCATGGAGGGCAGGCTCACCTTGTGCAACCTGTCTATAGAGATGGGCGCTCGCGGAGGCTTTGTCGCCCCTGATGATACCACATTTGAATATATCAAAGGCCGGCAATTCGCCCCCAAAGACGACGATTGGGAAAAGGCAGTGGCCTATTGGCGTACACTAAAGAGTGGTGATGACGCAGTGTTTGACAAAGAGCTTGTCTTTGATGCGGCCGACATTGAGCCCATGATTACCTACGGCACAAACCCGGGCATGGGTATGGGCATAACGTCTGCCATTCCGGAACTCAGTGATATCGACGATTCAGGAAGGGCATCTTTTGCCAAGTCGCTCGACTATATGGGCTTTAAACCGGGAGAGCGTCTGCTCGGCCATGATGTAGACTATGTATTCTTAGGCGCTTGCACCAATGGGCGCATAGAAGACTTCAGGGCTTTTGCCTCGATAGTGGAAGGCCGGAAAAAGGCCGACGGCATTGTGGCATGGCTGGTTCCCGGCTCGTGGGCGGTAGAGCGCCAGATACGTGAGGAAGGTATTGATAAGGTACTTCATGAATCCGGTTTCGAGATTCGCCAGCCGGGGTGCTCTGCTTGTCTTGCGATGAACGACGACAAAGTGCCTGCCGGGAAATATGCGGTGTCTACAAGCAACCGTAACTTTGAAGGAAGACAGGGTCCGGGCTCGCGCACAATATTGGCTTCACCGTTGGTTGCCGCCGCAGCAGCAGTAACAGGTAAAATCACAGATCCACGGATTTTAATGCAATGAACGTATGAAACAGAAGTTTAGTGTTATAACAAGTACTTGTGTTCCACTGCCTTTAGAGAATGTGGACACAGACCAGATAATACCTGCACGTTTTCTCAAGGCCACTGATAAGGCCGGCTTTGGTGACAATCTTTTCCATGATTGGCGTTACAATGAAGACGGTAGTCTGAAAAAAGACTTTGTGTTGAACAACCCTGTCTATGGCGGCTGTATTTTGGTTGCAGGCAAGAATTTCGGGTCGGGATCCAGCCGTGAGCACGCAGCATGGGCCATAGCGGGATATGGCTTTCGCGTTGTCATCAGCAGTTTCTTTGCCGACATACATAAAAACAACGAATTGAATAATTTCGTATTGCCTGTTGTCGTCACCGACTCTTTTTTGCAGGAGTTGTTCGCAAGCATAGCCGACAATCCGAAGACAGAGGTTGAGGTCGACCTTCCAAACCAGACAGTTTTGAACAAGGCCACCGGCAGGAGCGAAAAGTTTGAAATCAACTCGTACAAGAAGCACTGCCTGATGAACGGTCTTGACGACATCGACTATTTGTTGCAGAATAAGGATAAAATTGAGGCATGGGAACGGCTCAACAAATGAACAACTCCTACCGGCGCATACAGCCTTTTGTCGAGATTATGGACAGCACCCTCCGCGACGGCGAGCAGACCAGTGGCGTCTCTTTTCTGCCGCACGAGAAACTGGTCATTGCCCGCAAGCTCCTTAAGGATGTGAATGTTGACCGCATAGAGGTTGCTTCGGCTCGGGTGTCGGATGGCGAGAAAGACGCCGTTTCCATGATTTGCCGTTATGCCAGGCAGGTGGGGATGCTCGAGCGGGTCGAGGTGCTTGGTTTTGTTGACGGATGCCTTTCTGTCGACTGGATTGACAGTTGTGGCGGAAAGGTTATAAATCTGTTGGCAAAAGGTTCGTTGCGCCATTGCACCGGCCAGTTGCACAAGACGCCACAGGAGCATATTGATGATATACTGAGGACAATAGAATATGCTGAGAAGAAAGGCATCACCGTCAATCTGTACCTTGAAGACTGGAGCAACGGCATGAAAGATTCACCAGAGTATGTTTATGCCATGGTCGATGCCTTGGCCCACTGCGGTATACGGAGGTTCATGCTTCCAGACACCTTGGGGATAATGAACCCCTTGCAGGTTATAGAGTATTTCCGCAAGATGCAGAAGCGTTATCCCGGCACTCACTTCGATTTTCATGCGCACAACGATTATGACCTTGCCGTAAGCAATTCGCTTGCGGCCGTGCTGAGCGGAGCTAAAGGAATACATGTCACTGTGAACGGCCTCGGCGAGCGATGCGGCAATGCGCCGTTGTCAAGCGTTCAGGTGATATTGAAAGACCAGTTTCATGCCAAGACCAACATCAACGAGAGCGAGCTCAATGCCATCAGCCGCTTGGTCGAGGGTTATTCCGGCATAGCCGTTGCGCCCAATCAGCCCATAGTGGGCGAGAATGTGTTTACGCAGGTGGCCGGTGTGCATGCCGATGGTGACAACAAAGACAATTTATATTGCAACGACCTCATGCCTGAGCGTTTCGGTCGTAAGCGCGAGTATGCCCTGGGCAAGACGAGCGGCAATGCAAACATTGCCCGCAATTTGCAGGAGCTGGGCTTGGAGCTTACGCCTGAGCAGACCAAGAAAATCACTCAACGAATCACCGAACTGGGCGACCGCAAGGAGATTGTGACACAGGAAGACCTGCCGTTCATCGTCAGTGATGTGCTAAAGCATACCGCTCCCGAAGACAAAGTGCGGCTTGTCAGTTATATGGTCTCGTCTGCTTATGGCCTCAAGCCATTGGCAAGCGTCAAGGTTTGTATCAATGGCAACGAGTATGAGGGATTTTCCACCGGCGACGGACAGTATGACGCTTTCGTGAAAGCATTGCGCAAGATATACCGCGATTCGCTCGGACGCACGTTCCCGACACTGGCCAATTACGCCGTCACCATACCGCCGGGGGGCCGCACGGATGCATTGGTGCAGACGGTCATCACATGGCGCAATGGCGATAAGATGTTGCGGACACGAGGACTCGACGCCGACCAGACCGAGGCTGCAATCAAGGCCACGTTCAAAATGCTTAATATAATAGAAGAAGGTAACAAACAATAAATTAATAGACAATGAAACTTAAGATTGCTGTATTGCCAGGCGATGGCATTGGGCCGGAAATAATGGAGCAGGGCATTGCTGTCATGGATGCCATTGCAAGCAAGTTCGGCCATGAGTTTGAATATGAGCAAGCTCTTTGCGGGGCACATGCCATTGACGAGGTAGGCGACCCATTCCCCGAAGAGACTTATGATATATGCCGTAATGCAGATGCCGTGCTTTTCGCGGCCGTGGGAGACACGAGGTTCGACAACGACCCAACGGCCAAGGTGCGCCCCGAACAGGGCTTGCTCGCCATGCGCAAGAAACTGGGCCTCTATGCAAATATAAGGCCGGTACAGACGTTCAAGTGCCTTTTGCACAAGTCGCCGTTGCGCTCTGAACTTGTCGACGGCGCCGATTTTGTTTGCATCCGTGAGCTTACCGGCGGCATGTATTTCGGAGAGAAATACCAAGACAATGACAAGGCATACGACACCAACTATTACACCCGACCAGAGATAGAGCGCATACTGAAGGTTGGCTTTGAATACGCACGCAAGCGTCATCACCACCTCACTGTTGTAGACAAGGCCAATGTCTTGGCGTCAAGCCGGTTGTGGCGTCAGATTGCCCAGGAAATGGAACCGTCATACCCCGATGTGTCTGTCGATTATATGTATGTAGACAATGCCGCCATGCGCATGATAACAGAGCCTACGTTCTTTGATGTCATGGTCACCGAAAACACTTTCGGCGACATACTTACCGATGAAGGAAGCTGCATTTCTGGGTCGATGGGCCTGCTTCCGTCGGCTTCAACCGGCGAGAGCACACCTGTGTTTGAGCCTGTGCATGGCTCATGGCCGCAGGCCAAGGGACAGAACAAGGCAAACCCTCTGGCCCAGATACTGTCTGTTGCCATGCTTTTGGAGCATTTCAATTTGGTTGACGAGGGGAAGCTAGTCCGCAAGGCCGTCGACGCTTCGCTCGACGCATGTGTTCGCACGCCCGAGATTCAGGTCGAGGGTGGGGCCCATTACGGCACTCGCGAGGTAGGCATGTGGATTGTTGACTATATCAAGAAGTCGTAAGCCTTGAAGTCTTCAACATTTATCATCGGTGTGTGCCTGTTGGGCAGCCTTTCTGCCTATGGCCAGTCGCTTCAGCAATGGCGTGACTCTTTGTCTGTGTTGAATAGGCAGATAGAGACTTCGCCATATTCATCAGACTTGCACCTGCGTAAGGCTGCTGTCAACCTTGAGCTGGGGCAGTGGGATTATGCCGTGTCGGAGTGCGGCTTGGTGTTGGACAAGGAGCCACGCAACCTTGCGGCCCTTTTCTATAGGGCTTTTGCCAACAACAACCTGCGGCGCTATGACTTGGCGTGCAACGACTATGAGACCTTCCTCGGCATTGCTCCTTACAATATGGAGGCCAGGCTCGGCCTGGCCTATTCATATCGGAAGCTCGGGCGTAAGGCTGCTGCCATGGACGAGATGAACCGTCTTGTTGAGCAGTTTCCCGACAGTGCTGCTGCATATGCGGCCAGGGCCGACTTCGAGAAGGAGCAGAAGGTGTATGGTGCGGCTCTGTATGATTGGGAACAAGCCATACGCCTGGCTCCGGCCAACGTTGACTTCCGCATTTCGCGCGTTGACGTGCTGTTGCTCATGGGCAAGAAGAAAGAGGCTCGTGTTGCGCTCGACGAGATGGTTGGCAGCGGTGTTCCTAAGGGAATCTTGCGCAAGTGGTATGACAAATGCTCCAAGTGACGGGGCGAACCTAACCTGCCATTATGCCGCCGGGTGTTTGGATTGCATTTATATGATGGTTTCCAAGCGCTTCCATCCCATGGCCTGCCTATTGTTTGCCGATTGGCGTAGCCATTGTTGTCGGCGCCTTCTGCAGAGGCGCATGCCAATCAGCCCGGCAACAATCCGAACCTCTACGGCCCCCAAATGGCGATTGGAATTATAAACAAAAGCCTCACAGCAACCGTAAGGTGTCTGTGAGGCTTTTGCTTTGTGCCCCTTATTGTATTTCTGAGAATGCCGTTTTCATTGGGTGTCAATCCATGGTAAGCCCGTGTGGGGACGGTAGAGAGCGGCAGGGCGTGCGTCAGTTGAAGAAGTTCCACGACAACCCGAAGCGCAGAATGCGCCCGTTTTGCGGGTAGTGGGGAGTAAGGAAATACATCCTGTTGCCATTTCCGGCCGTCACGTGGCTGAACATAACGAAGAACCTGGTGCGCTTTAGGTGCAGGTTGGCGTAGACATCGACAAACGGATAGCCCCCCAGCTTCACTTTGCTTGCGCTGTTAGACTGCACAGCAAATTGGTTCAGTTGCGGCACGAAGTCAGGCGCGAAGTAGTTGGTGAAAAAATATGCGTCGCCTCCCAGCTCGACCGTAAGCTGCTTTACTATTTTAAACTTGATGTATAAGTTCGTAAACAGGTTCAGCGCAGGCACCGGCAGCACCTCTTGGTTGCTTGAGTGCTGGTAGGTTACGATGTTTTCCCAATTCAATATCCCGAGCCTGAAGTCTTGGCGCAGCTGGGCAGTGAGCAGGTTGATGTTGCCACCATGCTGGTTGATGCTGGCCGTCATGTTGGTGCGCCCGTCGGTAGTGGCGTCGTAAGACGTTGAGAAGTAAGTGTAGTTCTGTATCTCCTCCACCGCCACGCGCAGGCTGGTCTTTGTTTTTCTGTAAGAGAAAAGCCCTTCAATGCGCGTGCGCGTTTCCTTGCTCATGTCGTCGTTGTCCCACCATATATGCTTAGAGTGGTAGCGGCGCTGGTAGAACGTTGGGTTCAGCCTGTAGAAATAGGCTTTGGCTGCCAGCGTCACGGTGTCACCGAACAGGGGGAAGTTGACGTCGGTTCTGAAGTCTACCTTCAGTTGGCCCGCGTCTTCGCCCACCAGCCATGTTTCAGCCATCACATTGTAGTGCAGTGTCTTGCCTTGCGTCTTTGCTATTTGTCCGCCTATGCTCACATTGTTTTCTGTCCAGCTGGCCATCCTCGACAGAGTGTAGTTGCCGTTCTGGAACACGTCGGGCATGTCAAATTTGCGAAGCTCGTGGCTGGCAAACACTTTCAAGCCGGCCTTGGCGTATTTGTTGAACCCCTCAAGCAGGGCTATGGCCAGCGTGTTTTTTATCGAAAGCATCTTTGTGCGGTCGTAGATAGAGTCGCCGCCATAGCTCAAGTCGTCGTTGTGGGTGTAGTAAGTGTTTGCGTAGTAATCCTCGGGCGACTCGTATGTCTGGTATATCCTGTCGTACCTGTTTACGTCGGCTGTATGTATGAAACTTGTCACCGGCACAAACTCACGTTTCATGGTTGCGTCGATAGAGTCCTGCCTTTGCTTGGCGGCCAGCAGACTGTCCATTTTCTCTTTGGAGTCTACGCTGAGGCGTGTGGTGTCTATGGCCATTGATGTCGTGTCGGTAGGTTCGTCGCCGGCAATGGTTGCCCCCTCAGGTCGCCCCGACGGAGCCGCCGTGGCCACTTTTTCGCCGCGCTTGCGCCCGGTGGGCGGGTTGGCGTCTTTGCCCTGCTGTTTCTCTGCGTTGTCTTTCTTCGACTCGGCTGCAAATTGCCGCGCTTTCAGTTCGGCTTCGGTAAGCTTAACCATGCGGTAGAAACCAAGGCTGTACCTGTGGGTTAGGAAGAAGTGAAGGCTGTTGTTCCTGTTCCAGTTTTGGCTCAGCACTGTAGGTATCTCATTATCACTGTACGAGTCGTCAAAGCTTTCCGGGTGAGTTACGTAGTTGTCGTCTGTTATGCCTCCGTTCTCCGAAACCTTTTGGTGGTATGTTGAAAAGATGGCATGCATGTTGTATTGGTCGCCAAGGTACGACGCGTAGAGTGTTGCCCCGAAGTGCGACGTGCTTTGGTTTGCATAGTATCCACGGGCGTAGGCATAGTTGAGGTCGAACCCGAAGCCGAACTTCTTGTTGGCGTTCACCGCAAATTTAGCGTCGATGTGGTCTTCGCCGTTGGTCTTGTTGCCGCAGTTGTCGTAAGAGATGTTTGTTATCGGCGACAGGGTGTTGGTGAAGTGAAGCTGTTCGGGTTGCTTGATAATGTAGCTGTACGGTTGTGTGAACATGAACTGTGCGGGCAGCGGGCGGTCAATCACAATCCTGCTTTCGCGTGCGGTGTAGTTGTTGCCTGTGGTGTTGTATTCCCCGTATAGCCCGGTGTTGAATATGGAGTTCATGTACATGTGTTGCATTGTGTCGACGACAGCCGGCGTGATGTCGCCAAACTTGCGGTCAACAGTCCACACATAGATGCCCTTGGGAATCTCCTTGTTTTTAGTCGTGTCGTTGCTGTGCTTGTTGAAATTGCGGTTTTCGTTTTCGTCGCGCTGAGTTATTTGCCCTGTCTCGTCTATCTGGTTGTATGTCTGGGCATTGGCGCCGATGGCCGTGAGGCACAGTAGCGTTATAAGGGTTTTCTTCATTTACATTCTCAATATTCGGATGGCCGCATCTACAAACTTGAAGGGCAATGACGCGATGATTACGTAAAGGCCTATCGTCATGTTGCCAGCAAGATAAATAATCACGCCCGCCATGGCAATGACCATGAACGCAATGTTGAGCCAATTGCGTATCTTCTTCATTTTCAGCTGGCGTTCGTTGGGCCTTCCGTGGTGTTGGGCCTGTTGTCTTTCAACGATTTCGTCTATTTCGTCTTTTATCATCGGGTCGGCTGTGGTTTTACGGGTGTGAAATGTTGTTGTGGTTGCAAGGAAACGGCAAGCCTCTTATTTGAAGAGGTTTGCCATTTTGTTGAACAGGTAGTCCTTGCGGTCTATAGTCTTGCGGCGGAACTTGCCGCTTACCCTCGACAGTTTGTCTTTGTTCTTCTTCAGGCCGTACTCGTCGGTAATCCATTCTTCGGCGTTGTATGTCTGCGGGTTGCGTTCCTCGTCGTATAGGTAGTATATGCGTCTCATGGTTACTTCCGCCTTGCCGTCGCTGCATTCGGCCGTCAGGGTATACATAAACCGGGTGCGGTCGAGCACGAGGGGCTTGTTCTTGAACACGAGCCACTCTTGGTAGTTGGCGGCAAGCTGGTGGTTTACAGAGTCTTTCATGACCACACGGCTTTGTTCAAGCTGGTTGTCTTCCTTGCTCAGCTGTGTGAAGTAGGCCAGCAGGGTGTCGTATATCTGTGCTGCCGACTTGCCGGGCGCAGATATTTCTGTTGAAAACTGCACCTTGCCATCAACCATAGGTACGGCACCGGCCAGGTATTTTTGGTCGGGGTTGGCCTTTGTGCCTTGCTCGTTCTCCATTTCCCAAGAGTTTTGCGCCATGCCCATGAGCGGCATTAACGCCATTATTGCAACAAATATCTTTTTCATTTGCGTTGAATATAAAAGTGCTGTTTGATTTGCAAAATTACAAAATATCTGACTATTACTTGTTCTGATTACACAGATTAACATTGTTTTTATGATTATGTGGTGCAGGGCGCGTTGCGCCACTGGCCCGTGGGTGGCGTTATGATGCCGTTTCTGCCGCCGCGAACGTCACTTTACCGCATCTACTCTGATGCTGTCAATGCGCCTTGATATCTTTGGTATAGGCTTGTCGAAGAACACAAAGGTCCTTCCGTTGATTTTTGCCGTATGCCATCTGTCGGCTTCATACGTATCGCTCGCATACGCAAACGGCCGCTTGTAGAATGGTGCACTGTCGTCGCCCAGCATGAATGTTATCTTGTTCACTTCTGTGCCATTGGGTATTTGCATTGCCATCAGTCTGCCTGTTGCGTCCTCGCCGTATTCAATGTAGCTGTCTGGATCGGCCATTATCTTTCCCACCATGTCGTCGGGCAGGAACGACAGGCTGTCGCGGCCAAGCAGATAGGCGGCGCATCTCACGTTCTCGTCGTTTGGGTCGGGGGCGAAATAGTAGGTGTTTGGGCCGAACTCCACCTGCAGGAAAACAAATTTCCTGATGAAATAGCTGTTGCCCAGCATCGGTTTCACTCTTATCATGTCGGTTTGTCCGCCTTTTATTTGGGCCATTAAGTATAGGTTGTTGAGGTGGCCCTGGTATGCATAGTATATTCCCGGGATAAGCACCGCCACGATGGCTGCCGACAGCGCTGCGCCAAGCCTGGTCGAATATCGTTCGGCGCCAAGTCGCAGCAGCAGGTTGATGGCGAGGAGCATGGCGAAAAACTCCGCTGCGAAACATACCCGTGGCTGCGTGACGCCGCTGGCGAAGATTATGCCGATGCTCAATACCACCGATGAATACAGGTAGCCGTATCTGCTTAAGTGGAGAGCCAGCAACCTCTTGTTTCGCCTTCGGGCATAGGCCATCACCGCCACCAGCACCCATACCGTGCGCATCTCGGTGCAAGTGAACAGTCCGAGGCCCACCTTTACAAGTGGGCTTTCCGCTATGTGGCCGTCGCCGCCTATGGCCCGGAGCAGGGTGGAAGGGGCAAACGCGCATACAAGCGAGCCCAGCGTAAACCATGCCACATAGGGCAGGGCGGCGCTTTTGCGCATCGCTTTCCGCCTAAGCCAGCAATATCCAGCAAGGCTTATGGCAAGCGGCAGGGCCATGCCTTCATGCGTCCAGCCTATGAACAGGGTCAGCGGGCTCAGCAGATAGTCTTTGGGCGAGGCTTCGCGGCCTTTCTTTTTCTCGAAGATGAACAAGAAAAACATTATGGCGAGCGACACCCACAGGTAATTTACTGAACCCTCAACCCACAGGTATATGTCGGCAAATCCGGGAATCAGCACTATCATGACAAACAAGACCATGATTACCGTAAGTGGCTTGATGGTGGATTTTGACACGAACTTGGCGACGGCCCATACGGTCATGGCAAAAATCAAGGCGTTGGCCACGTCGTATGCCGGCTTGCTGAGCAGGCCTAGGAATGCCTGGGCCACTGTCTGCACGATGGCGCGCCCTGTGAGTTCCATGTAGTGTATGGCTTGCGATTGCACAATGTCGGCAAGGCTGCCTATCCTTACAAAACCCTCGTCGGCCGACCGTCGCCAGATGCAGTGGTATAGAATGTCGTCCGACAGGGTGTATGGCTGCAGGTAGGTGAGCAACAGCATGATTATGCCCGACATGGCTGTGAGCACCAATGATGTTTTTCTCAGGTTTCTTTTGTGCATGATAAGCTTAATATTACAATCTGTGTCTATGGTCTGTTGTCATGGAATCCGGCCTTTGGCGCTGCCGTTTTCGGCAGGCACTTCAATGCCGCCGGCCGCGGCACCGCTGCCCTTGGCAAGCGGGTTTGCGGCAATGGGAATGCCCTGCTTGCTTGGCGTGCTTTCGGTATGGGCCGTTTGGCGTGGCTGTTCGGGCTGTTTGGCATGATGAAACGGCTCGTTTTGTGTGGCAAAATCACCCGTTTTTACAACTCTCTGTATATCAGTAGTTTGTGGCGCCGGTTTAAACCTTTTATTTGGTATGTGCGAATGGCCTGCACAATGTAGCCACATGGCGTGCGGCGACGATGGCGTCAGCCCGTCGGTCGCAGGCAGGGCCATGGCTTGGCTCACTTCAGTTCCAGCTCTTTCTGCAGCCTTATAATCTCATCCCTGTATTGTGCCGCCTGGATAAAGTCGAGCCTCTTGGCAGCCTCCTTCATGAGCTTGGTCGTGTTGGCGATGCTCTTTTCAAGCTGCGGCCTCGTCATCCGTTCCACTATCGGGTCGGCGGCGAATGCAGCCGATTCGGGTTCTATGTATGCCATGCGTGCCGTCGGCTTCTCGTCCTCTTGTTCGCCGCCGCCTATTTCGGCACGCAGCACACCCGTTTTTAGCGATTTCTTGATTTGTGTAGGCGTTATTCCGTTCATCTCGTTGTATCGCATCTGCTTCATTCGGCGCCGGGCTGTCTCGTCGATGGTCTGTTGCATGCTGGCCGTAATGGTGTCGGCATACATGATAACCTTCCCGTTTACGTTGCGGGCAGCCCGTCCGGCAGTCTGCGTCAGGCTTCGGTGGCTGCGCAGGAAACCCTCCTTGTCGGCGTCGAGTATGGCCACAAGCGACACTTCTGGCAGGTCGAGGCCCTCGCGCAGCAGGTTTACGCCAACAAGCACGTCGTAGCGGCCTTCGCGCAGCTCCTCGAGAATCTTCACGCGGTCGAGTGTGGCGACATCACTGTGTATGTAAGCCGTGCTGATGCCGTGGCCGAGCAAGTATTCTGTCAGCTCTTCGGCCATCCGCTTGGTCAGTGTCGTCACAAGCACACGCTCTTTGCGCTCTATGCGCACCCTGACTTCCTCCATCAGGTCGTCTATCTGGTTTTCGCTCGGGCGCACCTCTATCTCGGGGTCGAGCAGCCCCGTGGGGCGTATCACCTGCTCTACAACCACACCCTCGGCTTCCTGCAGCTCGTAGTCGGCCGGTGTGGCAGAGACGTAGACCACCTGGTTGATCATGCTGTGAAACTCGTCGAACGTGAGCGGGCGGTTGTCGAATGCAGCCGGAAGCCTGAACCCGAACTCCACCAGGTTGGTCTTGCGCGCCCTGTCGCCTCCATACATGGCGTTGATTTGTGGCACGCTGACATGGCTCTCGTCGATAAACATAAGGTAGTCTTCAGGGAAGAAGTCGAGCAGGCAGTAGGGACGTTCGCCCGCGTTGCGCCCGTCGAAATAGCGCGAGTAGTTCTCTATGCCCGAGCAATGGCCGAGCTCCTTTATCATCTCCATGTCGTATTCCACCCTCTCCTTGATGCGCTGGGCCTTGATGGGGTCGCCCAGCTCGGTGAAATAGGCCACCTGCTTTGTAAGGTCGTCCTGTATGTTGCGTATGGCGATGTTGATCTGCTCCTGGGTGGTCATGAACAGGTTGGCCGGATATAGCTTGTATTCGTCAAACGAAGCCAGCCTGTCAAGCGTGACGGCGTCGCGCTCTTCTATGGCGTCGATTTCGTCGTCCCAGAACGTTATGCGCAGAATGGCCTCGTTGTAGGCCATGGCCACGTCGATGGTGTCGCCCTTGACCCTGAACGAGCCGCGCTGCAGGTCGATGTCATTGCGCACGTAGAGCGCCTGGACGAGTTTGCGCAACAGCGCATTGCGGTCTATAGACTGCCCGCGCCTTAGCTCAATCACGTTTTCAGACAGGGCCACAGGGCTGCCCATGCCGTAGATGCAGCTGACCGACGAAACGACCACCACGTCTTTTCGGCCCGACAGCAGCGACGAGACAGCCCGCAGCCTGAGGCGGTCTATCTCTTCGTTGATGGCCAGGTCTTTCTCTATGTATGTGTCTGTGGTCGGTATGTAAGCCTCGGGCTGGTAATAGTCGTAATAACTCACATAGTACTCTACGGCGTTTTCGGGGAAGAAGCCGCGCATCTCTTCGTAAAGCTGAGCGGCGAGGGTCTTGTTGTGGCTCAGTATCAGCGTGGGGCGGTTGGCGTTGGCAATGACGTTTGCCATCGTGAAAGTCTTGCCAGAACCGGTCACACCGAGCAACACCTGGGCCTTGTCGCCGCGCTCCAAGCCCTCGGTAAGTTCTCTGATAGCCTCCGGCTGGTCGCCGGTCGGCTTGTATTTAGATGTAAGTTTGAAGCTGCTCATGGTCGGCAAAAGTACTCATTTTCATCGTAATAAACGTTATATTAAAGAACATTTTCCAAAAAAACAAACGAAATACTTGGGGTTTCTATGGAAAATGACTAATTTTGCAATCCAAATCAGCAACGGATGAAGACCAAGATATTCATATTGTTTTGCTTTGCGGCTCTCTTCAGTGGATGCACCACTGAGTTTAACCGCGTATACAAATCAGCCGACTACAGTTATAAGTATGAGTATGCCAAGGAGTGTTT
The DNA here is from genome assembly GCF_023336985.1 of Marseilla massiliensis. Classification (NCBI taxonomy): domain Bacteria; kingdom Pseudomonadati; phylum Bacteroidota; class Bacteroidia; order Bacteroidales; family Prevotellaceae; genus Marseilla; species Marseilla massiliensis. Next base: position 15,549 of record NZ_JAMBLP010000012.1, read on the forward strand.
CGCCCGCGGCAAGTATATGCATGCCATCTCGCTATTGCAGGAACTGCTGACCGTGATGAAGGGTACAGACAATGGCGAGGAGTGCCTCTACATGCTGGCAATGGCTGAATACAGCGACCGCGACTACGAGAGCGCGTCGGCAACGTTCAAGAAGTACTTCTCGTCGTATCCCAAGGGCGTTTATGCCGAGCAGGCCGCTTATTACATAGGGCAGTCGCTCTACCAGAGCACCCCGGAGCCACGGCTCGACCAGACACCTACAGTGGGTGCCATCAACGCCTACCAGCAGTTCTTGGACATTTATCCCGACTCGAAGCTACGCCCCGTAGCGCAGCAGCGTCTCTTTGACCTTCAGGACAAACTGGTGATGAAGGAATATCTCTCTGCCAAGCTCTATTACGACCTCGGCGACTATTTCGGCAACTGCACCGGCGGCGGCTCTAATTTTGAGGCTTGCATCGTGACGGCCCAGAACGCGCTGAAGACATATCCGTACAGCAAGATGCGCGAGGATTTTGCTGTGCTGATAATGAAGAGCAAGTTTGAACTGGCCGAGCAGAGCATAGAGGCCAAGCGCGTTGACCGCTACCGTGACGCCGAAGACGAGTGCTACGGGTTCCTCAACGAGTATCCCGACAGCAAGGAAGCTGCCACGGCCAAAAAGTATATTGAGAAGTGCAAGAAGGTCACCAACGACTGATGTTGCATTGTTTTATTGTCGATAAATCAAATTCAGATTAGCAATATTAAAATGGATTACAAGAAATCAAAAGCTCCGGTTAACACCGTTACACGAAACATCATGGACTTGTGCGATGAGACGGGCAATATCTATGAGAGTGTTGCCATCATCGCAAAGCGCGCAAACCAGATTTCAGTTCAGATAAAGGAAGACCTCAGCAAGAAGCTTGCGGAGTTCGCTTCTTACAATGACAGCTTGGAGGAAGTGTTTGAAAACCGTGAGCAGATAGAGATTTCGCGCTATTATGAAAAGCTGCCCAAGCCTACGTTGCTTGCTACGCAGGAGTTTGTGGAAAACAAGGTTTACTGGAGGGACCCCTCAAAGGAGGCTGCCCAGGCAGAAGAAAAATAAGCTGATGTAGCAGATGTCATGATACAGCGCATACAGACAATATATCTGTTGGTGGCAGTAGTGCTCTCGGTGGTTTGCCTCTGCATGCAAATAGGCACTTTCACTGAGGGCGGGGCTGCCGTTTACAGTGAGTATAACTTGTGGGTGACCGGCCCCACCGGCGTCCGCCAATTTGTGACGTGGCCGCTGTTCGCCGTACTGCTGCTGTCGGCGGCTATTGGCCTCTATGCCATATTCATGTACGCCAACCGGTTGCTGCAGGCCCGTTTTTGCATGTTCGCCATGCTGTTGGTGGTTGGCTGGTATATACTTTATGTGGTATATGGCGGCGTTCTGAAGCCGGGTGACGGTTCTGCAGAGTTTGCACCGACGTGGGCAGGGGCTTGTCCGCTGGTGGCATCGGTGTTCTATTTTCTGGCCCGCCGTGCCATCATGGCCGATGAGAGGTTGGTCAGGGCTGCCGACAGGATAAGGTGAATGAAACAATATCGTGATAACAAGAGGGTGCATCATGGTGATGCGCCCTCTTTGTTTTGCCGCGGTATGATTTGGTGGTAGCGGCTGGTTGGCATTGTCGGTGCTTGGCTTGACCCCTCAATGCATTGGCGTCTGCTGCCTTCTGGCATGCCCTTTTATCCGGGTTGCACCCGGTGGTTGTTTATAACGACATACGAATGATTATGGAATATAAAGGTTTGGACTTTGTGGCTATTGACTTCGAGACGGCCAGCGGCAGGCGTGATTCTGTTTGCGAGGCCGGCATCTGTGTCGTGCGTGACGGACAGATTAGGGAAACAAGGTCGTGGCTGGTTAGGCCCAGGGACAATTTTTACAGCAATTTCAACATACAAATACATGGAATAAGGCCTGAGGACACGGAAAATTCACCGGCTTTTCCTTTTGTCTGGGATGAGCTGTCGGCCTATCTGGCTGAGACACCGGTGCTTGTTGCACACAATGCGGCGTTCGACATGAGCTGCATACGCAGCTCCCTCGAACAGTATGGCTTGCCAAAGCCTGATGTCACATATTATTGCTCGTTGCGTGCCGCACGCCATCTTTATGACTTCAGCTGCAACAAGTTGGATTATCTTTGCGCAAAGTTTGAGATACCAATGGGAGCGCACCACCGCGCGGGCGACGACGCCGAGATGTGCGCAAGGCTTTTCCTTAGGGAAGTCAGGGATGCAGGCTGGTGCGAATTGCACGAGATGGACTATTGCGCCGGCAGGTTGTGAAGCCTCGCGGCTGGCAATGGGGCATGCATGCTGGGGTGTGAGGCAGTGCGTGGCGTGGCGCCGCCAGGTGACGTCGGGCTCATTTCTTCTTTAAAACGAGTTTTTGTGGCAGCTTCTGCCATTTACCGTCGTTGGGCACTTTCAATGCGCTCCCGTCGCCTTGCGTCAGCACATATGTGCTGTCGTCTTTGATAGTGAGGGTTGCTGTCAGGTCTTCGCTGCCGTAATCGTTGATCAACTCGATCTCGGCCTTGTCTTTCCCGACAATCTTTGCCGAGGTGATAAGCCAGTAAAAACTGTTTCGTTGCTTGGCAAGGTATCCCGGCAACTGTCCCAGTATCTCGTGCCCGGGCACGTTGATTCCGCTGCCGTGGAAGTCGAAGTTTATGTAAACCTTGTATTCGTCATTCGACAGGTTGCCTTTGAATGGCTCTGCATCGCTTTGTGCCATTGCTGAAGCAGCCATCAGTGCAAGTGCTGCTATTGTGAGTATTCTTTTCATGTCGTAATAAATAACGTTTGTTTTGATGTGGTGGGCATTGCAGGCTCCTGTTTGTTATGCATTTTATTTGTGTTGACGCGCACAAGTCTAGGCCTTCTGCAAAGATAGCAAATATAAATCATTAAATCGTTATGTTGCTGAAGATTGTTTTGCCTTTTATTGTAAATCTCAATAATTTAATGTATATTTGCGACTGCTAACGAGTAACTTTATGGGAAGATATGATTTGAAACCGGATTATATATTTGAATCAAGTTGGGAAGTTTGTAATAAGGTAGGTGGTATCTACACTGTGCTGTCTACAAGAGCCAAGACACTTCAGGACATGATGAAAGACCGAATAATATTCATCGGGCCTGATTTTGGAGGAGATGTTCAGGATTGTTATTTTGAAGAAGACCCAAGCCTCATGGCTGGTTGGCGCGAGGCTGCGGCCTCTGAGAACTTGAACGTGAGGATAGGGCGGTGGCGTGTGCCGGGCAGCCCGGTTACTGTCTTGGTCGACTTTAAACCTTATTACCCACAAAAGAATGATATATATACATGGCTGTGGGAGCATTATCAGGTAGATAGCCTCCACGCTTACGGAGACTATGATGAGGCTTCGATGTTCTCATATGCAGCAGGCCTTGTTGTTGAAAGCTTCTATAATCACAATCTTGGGGCTGACGACCGCGTTGTGTATCATGGCAACGAGTGGATGACCGGCCTTGGACTGTTGTATGTCAACAACAAGTTGCCGCAGGTGGCGACTCTTTTCACTACGCATGCAACAAGCATCGGAAGGAGTATTGCTGGCAATATGAAGCCGCTTTACGATTATCTTTTTGCTTACAATGGCGACCAGATGGCCGGAGAGCTTAACATGCAAAGCAAGCATTCTATTGAAAAACAGACTGCGTGGCACGTTGACTGCTTTACCACCGTGAGCGACATTACTGCGAATGAATGCAAAGAGTTGCTCGACAAACAGGTTGATGTAGTTTTGCCGAATGGATTCGACAACAGTTTCGTTCCTGCACCAGCGGTCTTTGCACGTAAGAGGAAGAAAGCACGCAAGCGCATGCTTGATGTTGCGAGCTCCTTGCTTGGCGAGCGCCTTGGGGATGACACGCTGATTGTGTCGACAAGCGGGCGCTATGAATTCCGCAACAAGGGCGTCGACGTTTACATAGAAGCCATGAACAGGCTGCTGCGGGACAAGGTTTTGCACAAGAAAGTCGTTGCTTTCATTGAAGTGCCGGGATGGGTTGGCGAGCCGCGCAGAGACTTGCAGGAGCGTCTTGCCAGCGGAAAGGATTATGACACACCATTGGAAGTGCCGCTCGTGACGCATTGGCTGCATGAGATGAGCCACGACTGTGTGCTGGATACCCTTAAGTATTATGACATGCACAACCGTCAGGAAGATAATGTGAAGGTTATTTTCCTGCCGTGTTATCTTGATGGGAACGACGGCATACTGAACATGTCATATTATGATATTGTGCTCGGCAATGACTTGTGCATTTATCCTTCGTATTACGAACCATGGGGTTATACTCCGCTTGAGGCTATTGCATTCAAGGTGCCGTGCATCACGACAGATTTGTCGGGCTTTGGTCTATGGGCAAACAGCATAAAGGGAGGTTACAGCGAGCTTATTGATGGTGTGAAGGTGATTCACCGAACCGATTACAACTACTCGGAAGTAGCCGACAATATCAAGGAGACTGTGGCTGATTTCTCAAATTTCACAGATTCGCAGGTCAAGAAAGCACGCGCCAACGCAGATGCTTTATCGAAGAAAGCACTTTGGAGTGAGTTTATAAAGTATTATTTTGAAGCATACGCCATTGCATTGGAAAAGGCAGAGAGGCGTGTTGTGGGATTGAAATGAATAGTATTCATCAAATTAAAATATGAAAATTAAAGCAGATTATGTTAACGTTCCTCAGTGGAAAGAGTTGAACGTTAGGTCAGGCATGCCTGAACAGCTTAAGTGTCTGGATGAGCTGGCCCACAACATGTGGTGGTCTTGGAACCATGAGGCACGGGATCTCTTCCGTGAGCTGTCACCCGAGCTGTACCGCGAGGTAGATCACAACCCCGTTCTTTTGCTTGAGCGGCTTAGCTATGAGCGCAAGGAAGAAATCGTAAAGGACAAGGCTCTCATGAAGAAGGTGAAGAACGTCTATGGGTTATTCCGCGATTACATGGACGTTAAGCCTAATCGCAAGCGTCCTTCGGTGGCATATTTTTCAATGGAATACGGCTTGAACCAGGTCTTGAAGATTTATTCTGGCGGCTTGGGCATGCTTGCCGGCGACTATCTTAAGGAGGCATCAGACAGCAATGTGGATATGTGTGCTGTCGGTTTCCTTTACCGTTATGGCTACTTTAAGCAGTCTCTGAGCATGGATGGGCAGCAGATCGCCAATTACGAGGCTCAGAACTTCAACCTCCTGCCCATCGAGCGCCAGCTTGACAGCGACGGCAACCCGCTCGTTGTTGACGTTCCGTATACTAATTATTTTGTTCATGCATATGTGTGGCGTGTCAATGTTGGGCGCATAAAGCTCTATCTTCTTGACACTGACAACGAGATGAACTCTGAATTTGACAAGCCTATCACTCACTCTTTGTACGGAGGTGATTGGGAAAACCGCCTTAAGCAGGAGATTCTCTTGGGCATTGGTGGTGTTCTCATGCTGAAGAAGCTTGGCATTAGCAAAGATATTTATCACTGCAACGAAGGTCATGCAGCGCTTTGCAACCTGCAGCGTCTGTGTGATTATGTTGAAAGCGGACTGTCGTTCAACCAGGCTATGGAGCTCGTGCGCGCGTCTTCATTGTATACTGTGCACACTCCGGTGCCCGCGGGCCACGACTACTTCGACGAAGGCTTGTTTGGAAAGTACATGGGTGGCTACCCCGCAAAGCTCGGAATATCATGGGATGAGCTTATCGGAATGGGCCGAAACAACCCCAATGACCATTCCGAGAAGTTCTGCATGTCGGTGTTTGCTTGCAACACATGCCAAGAAGTCAACGGAGTAAGCAAGCTGCACGGATGGGTAAGCCAGAAGATGTTCTCAAGCATCTGGAACGGTTATTATCCCGAAGAAAACCATGTAGGTTATGTAACCAATGGTGTTCACATGCCGACATGGGCCGCAACAGAATGGAGAAAGATTTATGCGAAGTATTTTGATGAGTCGTTCATGAGCGACCAGAGCAACCAAAGCATCTGGGAAGCCATATATAAAGTGCCCGATGATGAGATTTGGGACACCCGAATGGCTTTGAAGAAGAAGCTCGTCGATTACATCAGGATGCAGTTCTCTGAGAAATGGTTGCGCAATCAGGGCGACCCATCGCGTGTCGTATCATTGCTTGAGCGAATCAATCCTAATGCGTTGATCATCGGTTTCTGCCGTAGGTTCGCCACATACAAGCGCGCCCACTTGCTGTTTACAGACCTTGAGCGCCTTGAAAAGATAGTTAACAACCCAGAGCGTCCGGTTCAGTTCCTTTTCTCGGGGAAGGCACATCCCGCCGACGGTGCCGGTCAGGGACTGATAAAGCGGATTTACGAGATAAGCCAGCGCCCGGAGTTCCTTGGCAAGATAATATTCCTGGAGGACTACGACTATCAGTTGGCACGCCGCCTGGTAGCTGGCGTTGACATTTGGATGAACACCCCGACACGTCCGCTTGAGGCTTCTGGTACATCAGGAGAGAAGGCAGAGATGAACGGTGTTGTCAACCTGTCTGTGCTTGACGGCTGGTGGCTGGAAGGCTATCGTGAGGGAGCCGGATGGGCTTTGACCGAGAAGCGTACTTACCAGAACCAAAGCTATCAGGATCAGCTTGACGCAGCAACAATCTACAGCATGCTTGAGCGTGAGATCATACCGCTCTATTACGCCAAGAACGAGAAGGGCTACAGCGAGGGTTGGATCAAGGTCATCAAGAACTCAATTGCCCAGATTGCTCCTCATTACACTATGAAGCGCCAGCTCGACGATTATTATAGCAAGTTCTACGAGAAGGAAGCTGCCCGTTTCAAGATGCTTTCGGCAGACGACAACCGTGTTGCCAAGGAGATTGCACAGTGGAAAGAGGTCGTTGCAGAGCGTTGGGATGCCATCGAGGTTGTTTCATGCGAGTGGGACATACCTGCCAGTGGTGTAGAGACAGGCAAGGAATACACCATCAAGTATGTTCTCAACGAGCAGGGGCTTGATGATGCCATCGGCTTGGAGTTTGTGTCAGTCAAGAGCGACGACGACGGCGAGGAGCGCATATCCAGCATCATACCGCTCAAGGTTGTTTCGCACGAAGGCAACAATTACACATTTGAGGGTAAGTTGGAAGCAAATAGCGCCGGAACTTTCAAGGGTGCCATAAGGATGTATCCGAAGAACTCAAAGCTGCCGCACCGTCAGGATTTCTGCTATGTCAAGTGGTTCACCCTGCCAAACGACAAGTGATAGTGACCGGAAACTGAGTTCATGCCATTGAAGGCATGCGTCATCAAGGCGCAGAAGCATAGCCCATGCAGCATGCTTCTGCGCCTTTTGTTCTTATGCTGGCAGTGCCTTGCCTCAGTGATGGCCTTGCCGTGTCGGTTAAGTCTTGCAGCAGAGCCATGCATTTTGCGTTGCGGTTCACGGCCTGGCACATGTCACAGCAATGGTTGGTAAGTAAAGATAGGTGAATTGGTTTCTGCAAAACATCAAGGTTTACCATGCAAGGCCATACGTTGCCAGGCATCCTATTGACGCTTTGTCATTCCGTCGCCGGCAAGGCATTTCCAAAAAACAGACTTCATGGCTTGCCCACAAGTGCCGTCGACGTATTCAACTTCAACTGACCGTTATTGTCAGAACGTTTTTTCGCGCAATTCGCCGGGCATTTTTTGTTCCAGTTCATGTCTTTTATCCCGATTGATGAACCGGTTGTAATATGTCAATAAGAAAGCCCCAAACTCATTGTCGATGTTTTTCGTGGCCTTGCTGATAAGTATTTCTTCAAACATCTTGTTCAGCTCAGTTATAGAGTCCATAATCTCTTGGCGGGCTTGGTGGTCGGCTTTTGTGTCGTAGAGGCGCGATGCAAGCCTGTTTATGTCAAGCCCGATGCCAGCCGTCTCATCTACGAAGTCCTGCCATTTGTTGTTCATCGTTGTGCCCCCAACCTCCATTGTCAGAGGGCTGTCTGCCATGTAGAGCCTTATATTGCCGCCTTCCACAAAGAAAGGCAGCTGGGCTTCCCTGTCTTTTGTTGAGAAAACGATGCAGAAACGTGTAGAATCAGCCTTGCCGGCAAACTCAAACTTGCCGTCTTTCACCACTGCCGTGTCTACAGGCTGCCCTTCGCTGTCGGCCCTTGCCATTATCACCGTGTCGCCATCGACTAGCTTTTCTCCACTGCCGCTTATCTTGAAAGAGCCAGACTGACAAGCGGCAAGCATCATGCTTGCCGCCGTCAGTACAGTTATAGTGTCCTTGCGCATATTTCGCCTTGTTACACCAGGTATTGGCTGCTTATGCTTTCGTTGTTTATCACTCGCCTTATCGTTTCTGCAAACATGTCCGCAACCGATATTTGCTTTATTTTGGCGCAGCGGTTGGAGTAGGGTATCGAGTCGGTGAACACGATTTCTTCGAGTGATGAGTTCTGCACCCGCTCGCTGGCCGGACCGCTCATGACACAGTGCGAGGCACATGCCCTCACGGTGAGGGCTCCGGCTTCCTTCATTATGTCGGCAGCCTTTGTAATTGTTCCGGCCGTGTCCACCATGTCGTCGATGATTATGACGTTCTTTCCTTTGACGTCTCCTATTATCTGCATGCTTTCCACCACGTTGGCCCTGGCGCGTGTCTTGTTGCAGAGCACCAGCGGGCAGCCGAAGTATTTGGCGTAAGTGTTGGCACGCTTTGAGCCGCCGACATCAGGCGAAGCTATCACCATGTCCTTCAGTTTCAGGCTTTGCAGGTAGGGCAGTAGTACCCCAGAAGCATACAGGTGGTCTACCGGCACGTTGAAGAATCCTTGTATCTGGTCAGCGTGCAGGTCCATGGTGATGAGCCTGTCTATGCCGGCCACGCTGAGCAGGTCGGCAATGAGCTTTGCTCCTATGCTCACCCTCGGTTTGTCCTTGCGGTCTTGCCGTGCCCATCCGAAGTAGGGTATTACGGCGTTGATGGTCCTGGCCGATGCCCGTTTTGCGGCGTCTATCATCAGCAGCAGCTCCATCAGGTTGTCTGAGTTGGGGAATGTGCTCTGTACCAGGAACACATCGCGACCACGGATGGACTCTTCGTATGAGACAGCAAATTCTCCGTCAGAGAACTTCGTTATGAGGAGCTGCCCCAGCGGGCAATCCAAACTTTTGCAGATTTTTTCTGCGAGGTATCTCGTATTGGTACCCGAGAAGACCATGTAAGAGTTTTGTTCGCTCATTTTATTGTTGTTTGTTTATGTAATGTGCTTTCAGTTTGTGGCTTTGCGGAGCCTTTCAAAATGGAGTATGAGTTCCTTGTAGTCGAGCTGGTTGTGGATGTCAAAGCGGTTCCACAGGTCGCCGCACACAACAACCCCGCCGAATCCCAGTTCCCGGGCCGTGCGTATGTTTTCTATGTTCATCCCGCCCAGCGCATACACCTTCTTGTCTATCAGTCCGTGGCTGGCGGCGTCTTCCAGTTGCTCAATGGTGAACGAAGCTTTCTCGTTGCCGTTGGTAAGGCTGTCGAACACATTCTTCAGGAACACATAGTTCGACTTTTTCTTCGCGTCCTTCAGTTCGTCCAGCGTGTGGCACGTGCGGCTCACATGTCCTTTGTATCCGTTTGGCGGCAGACTGGTGGCGTCGTCTATGTGTATGCCTTTAAGTCCGTATTCGTCTTTTAGGTAGAAGTGGCCGTGAACGGTTATCTTGTTATAGTAGTCTTCGTGCAGCAGGGTCAGCAGCCTTTCCGAGTACATCGGTGCGGCTCCCGGCTTGTAAAGATGCAGGTTGTCAAGGCCCTCGTCGAAGAGTGATGAGAGTATCTTGTCTTCCTCCACGAAGAACGTGGGCTTGGTCATTATTATGAGTTTCATTGTCTGCCTTTTCTCTCTTCTTGTGCAGTGTGGTTTGTGCCGTCAGCATGGCGCTTTGGCGTCGGTTGCGCCCGGCGTCGGCATATTCTCTGCAAAAGTAGCAATTTTATAGGAATAATGCAATTTAACCGTGGCAAAAGTTTCTGCTTTTGGTCTAAATCTTTGTCGAGGATTGTTTTTGTGGCATGGTATTAAATGAAGAAGCGGTTTGTTGGCAAATTCTATTTGTTTTCGGGCGGCATGGTGGCAGGTTGCTTCCGTGCCGGCCGGCTGTCGGTGTTGCCGTCGCGGCGTGCTGCTGTTTGCCGTTGCGGCAAGTGTCATTAAAGGCAGGCTCCCGCGGCTCTCTGATGAGTGCCGCGGGAGTCTGTTGTTTGTTTGGAATAAGTTGTTGTTTGGTTTTTATTATGCCTCGCCCTCAGGTATTACGGATACGAAGCTCTTGTTTTTCCGGCCTTTCTTGAAGTTGACGATGCCGTCGGTCAGGGCGTAGAGTGTGTCGTCTTTGCCGATGCCTACGTTCTTGCCGGGATTGTGCTTTGTGCCACGCTGGCGAACTATGATGTTGCCTGCTATCACTTTCTGGCCACCCCAGATTTTCACTCCGAGTCGTTGTGAAGCTGACTCGCGACCGTTCTTGGAACTACCAACACCTTTTTTATGTGCCATTTTCTTGTTTCCTCCTTTGGTTTAAGCGATTACTTCCTTAATTCTGATTTCGGTGAACTGTGCGCGGTGGCCGTTCTTCTTGCGGTAGTCCTTGCGCCTTTTCATCTTGAACACGATGACCTTGTCACCCTTTACGAGCGGGGTGATTACCTCGCACACTACTTTTGCGCCGTCCACGGTGGGTGCGCCTACTTCCACGCTGCCGTCTTTGTCTACAAGCAGCACCTTCTCAAACTCAACAGCCTGACCCGCTTCCGAGTTCTTGATGTGGTGAACAAAGAGCTTCTTGCCCTGCTCAGCCTTGAACTGTTGACCGTTAATTTCTACGATTGCGTACATTATTTATTATGTTAAACGGTTTTTTCCGCAAGGCGGAATGGCCTCATGCCATCACTTTCTCAAGCCTCCACGGACTAAATCGGCCGCAAAGTTACTGCTTTTTTGTGAATAATGGGGCGTATGGCTTATGGAATGAATTCGTGGTTAACCTTAATTAACTAAAAATGTCGAGGCAAAAAATAAAGCGACGATCCTCACAGACAATCGCTCTATATCTTATAGGTATTAGCCGTTTTAAGGTAAAAAGATTGTTTTCAGGATAACGAGTGCAAATATACGAATTAATTTTGGCAACACCAAAAGTTTTTATTGCGTTTTTTCAATAAAATTTGTTGTGTGGGCACACGGCGGTTTCACGCTGTTTGATTGTGGCTGTCGTTCCTTTTGCCATGCCTTTTTTGCTCTGTTGTGGCTTGTTTGTTGTGTCATTCGGTCGTTATGGATCCTCCGGGGTGTTTTAGGGGGTGCTTTTCGTCTTGGCGTATGGCTTTCCCACCTGTGCCATCAGGGAGTTTGTTTGGCTTGCCTGCTATGGCGCTTGCCAACTGTCTGTGTATCAGCGTGTTGGCAATACGGCCCATTTGGCGTTGCAAAACGGCATGTTTTGCAGTCTGAAACGGCCTGTACTGAGAGGCGATATGGGCCGTATTGCTATTGCGGTTTGCCGGTTGCAGCCGGGCAGTGGTGTGTGGGCTTTGTGCAATGCGCTTGGTTTCAGCGCCGGCTGTGCGCTGTGTGTGCCACTTTTCTCACTGATGTGTTGCCTGTGTGGCCGAAAAGATGTATATTTGCGTGCGCTGTTTCCCCAAGGGTCTTGGCGCTCTGTGCGTTTGTGTTTAATGTAAATTATGCAATAATAATAATGTCTACATCGAGTAATATTGCGATTGTGAGTTACCAATCGCCCTGCGGCAAACTTTTGCTCGGGGCTTTTGACGGTCGCCTGTGCCTTTGCGCGTGGGCCCGTGAGCTGCATCCCGGGCGTGCGCAGGCCAGTTTGGAGCGTCGCTTGGGTGTCGGTGCCTGTGAAATGGCTTCGCCGGTGACAACCGAGGCGGCCTTGCAGCTCGACGAGTATTTTGCAGGCAACCGCGTTGCCTTTACCGTGCCATTGATGCTGGTGGGCACCGAGTTCCAGCAAGAGGTGTGGCGGCAGTTGATGTCGGTGCCCTATGGGCATACCGTGTCTTACGGGCGCCTGGCCCAACTTCTGGGCCGCTCCGGTGCAAGCAGGGCGGTCGCAAACGCCAACGGGGCCAATCCTGTTTCCATTTTCGTTCCATGCCACAGGGTGGTGGGGGCCGACGGCTCGCTCACCGGTTATGCCGGAGGCATCGACGCGAAACGCTTTCTGCTCGGGGTTGAGGGGAGTGCGAGCCGATGAAGCCCGATGCTTGCGAGTTCAGGCGTGCGGTGTGCGAAGTGGTGGCGGCCATCCCTGCCGGCATGGTGGCCACGTATGGTCAGGTGGCTTGTCTTGCCGGTTGGCCCAGCCATGCCCGCATGGTGGGCCGGGTGCTCAGCTGTGTCGGGGCGGGCGAGGGCATACCTTGCCACAGGGTGGTCGGCGCTTCGGGCCGTACGGCTCCGTGCTGGCCCGGCCAGGCTGCTGCGCTCAGGGCCGAAGGTGTGGCTTTTCGGGCCAACGGCCATGTCGACATGAAGCGTTGCCAGTGGGACACCTCGACCCTGCTGCCTTTATGAGCGTTCCGCCCTGGGCAGTATGCCCGTCATTCATTTGTTTTTCACGCGGATTTTGCGTATCTTTGCGGCGGCTTTCCTGCGGCAACAAACTTGGCAGGGCAAGCCGGAAGTTAAACCATTGCAGCAAAATAAATCATGAAAGTTGACGCAACAACGTTTGAAGGTATGCATACACCTATTTATATATTAGAGGAAACGCTGTTGAGGCGTAACCTCCAGTTGATATCCGATGTGGCCAGGCGGGCCGATGCCGAGATTATACTGGCATTTAAGGCATACGCCTTGTGGAAGACGTTCCCCGTGTTCAGGGAATACATACACTCTACCACTGCGAGCTCATTGAGCGAGGCCAGGCTTGCCTTCGATGAGTTCGGGGCGCCGGCGCACACGTTCTCGCCGGCGTATACCGACGCCGAGATCGACGAGATAGCCCGGTGCTCCAGTCACATCACGTTTAATTCGCTGACACAGTATGCCAGATATTCGTCTCGCGTGCGCGATGTAAACCCACAGCTCTCGCTTGGGCTGCGCATAAACCCGGGCTACTCGGAGGTCGGCACAATGCTTTACAATCCGTGTGCGCCCGGAACCCGCTTCGGCATATCGCCCGACAAGCTCCCCGAACGGCTTCCCGAGGGGGTTGAAGGCTTTCATTGCCATTGCCATTGCGAGAGCGGGGCAGACGTGTTTGCGCGTACATTGGTGCATATCGAGGATAAGTTTTCAAAGTGGTTCCCTCAGTTGAAGTGGATAAACTTTGGCGGCGGGCATCTCATGACGCGCGAGGGGTACGACACAGACCTGCTTGTCGATACCATCAGGGGATTCCATTCTCGTTACCCCAACCTGGATGTCATACTTGAGCCGGGCAGCGCTTTCGCATGGCGTACGGGCAGCCTGGTGTCACATGTGGTTGACGTGGTGGAAGACCAAGGCATAAAAACGGCCATACTAGACGTTAGCTTTACATGCCACATGCCCGATTGCCTGGAGATGCCATACCATCCCGAGGTGAGGGGGGCGCAGCTGTTGCCGCTTGAGGCGGCCTGCGAGCCTTGCACATACAGGCTTGGGGGCAACAGCTGCCTGGCCGGCGACTTTATGGGGGCGTGGCGTTTTCAGAAGCCGCTCGCCGTGGGCGATACCGTGGTTTTTGAAGACATGCTCCATTATACCACCGTCAAGACCACGATGTTCAACGGTATTTCGCATCCTGCAATAGGCTTCCTGCATGCAGACGGAAATCTCGAAATTATGCGCTCTTTTGGGTATGAAGACTACAAAAAACGCATGAATTGAAAAAAAACGAGAAAAAAGTTGCCGAAAATTTTGCAGGTTTCAAAAAAAGTCGTACCTTTGCACCGCGTTAAGAGAAACGCTCCTTACAAAAGGAAGTGCAAAAGCGGAAATAGCTCAGTTGGTAGAGCACGACCTTGCCAAGGTCGGGGTCGCGGGTTCGAGTCCCGTTTTCCGCTCGACATTATGTACAAAAGAGTTTTTGAGCACGGGATGCTCAAGCAAATGCCCAGGTGGCGGAATTGGTAGACGCGCACGTTTCAGGTGCGTGTGCCGCGAGGCGTGCAGGTTCGAGTCCTGTTCTGGGCACTCTTTTTTCTTGTTTGATGGAGAGGTGGCGGAATTGGTAGACGCGCTACTTTGAGGGGGTAGTGTTAATTGCGACGTGGGAGTTCGAGTCTCCTCCTCTTCACCATTTTTCGCGGAAATAGCTCAGTTGGTAGAGCACGACCTTGCCAAGGTCGGGGTCGCGGGTTCGAGTCCCGTTTTCCGCTCTTCTTTTATTTTACTCAGAAAAACAACATTACCAAATGAATTTGTACTTAAGATATTTCGATAGGGAGATTTTAGTCCATAATGTAGATGATGCCATCGACTTCTTGGCAAGTATTGATGAAATTGGCATGAATCCCATGTTGGAGGAAGATATCCGTGAGTACGCAGCGAGTGATGTGTATTACCCAAAGCGTTACAAGATACGTCCACGTGTATATTTCATTATAATCAAGACCGAGGCAGCTACCATGCTCGACTTCAAGGAGAAGCGTGCGTTGCACAGCGTTTCGCCTGCCAACGACCGCGAGAAGATAGTGTCACCGGTAATAGCCCACCTCAACGAGGAACTTCCGGGGTGGTATGAGGGCGTGATTGATTTCAAACGCGTGCTTCAGGTGCCCGGCACCGGCAAGTTCCAGTACCGCGATACGCATTTTGTTGCCCAATGCAAGGCCGTCTCGGGCATGGATTGCTACAACCGTATAGTCGAGCATCTGCGCCAGCGTGTAGACAGTCGCAGCCAGTTTCCGTCGGCAAAAGGCAAGAATTTCAAGTTCCGCTACTTGGGGCAATGCAAGTAATGCTTCATTGACTCTGTGTGCTTGTTGAGTTTTCTTGTTCATCCTGATTCGGTTTTGTCATGAATAAGGTGATGCTTATTGGTAATGTGGGCAGGGAACCTGAAGTAAGGTACGTTGACCAAGGGGTGGCCGTGGCCAGGCTTACGATGGCTACGACCGAGCGCGGCTACGTGCTCCAGAACGGAACACAGGTGCCAGAGCGCACAGACTGGCATAATGTTGTTTTGTGGAGGCGGCTTGCCGAGATTGTAGAGAAGTATGTACACAAGGGCGACAAGCTCTATGTTGAGGGGCGCATACGGTATACCACGTATAACGACAAGCACGGTGTAAAGCACAATGTGACCGAGGTTTGGGCCGAGAACATAGAGTTGCTGAGCGTCAGGCCTCGCCCCGCGGCAAGCGATGGGGGCGCTGCAGCCCGGCCGTCGCAGCCCGATGGTGGCTCCGTTACGGCCGAGGATAGCCAGAACCCGCCGTTTTGAAGGTTGCCGCATGGGGCGGTAAAGATATGAAAAAGACATTGGCAAGTCTTCGCTTCCGCTCGGTAAGCAGGCTTTGCCAATGTCTTTGTTTTTTAGGTATGGCGCCGTTGCGGGCTTTCAGCTGTTTTTCTTTCGTCTGGCCATCATCCGTTTTATCCACAGATAGTAGCCTGTCAGGGGCAATATAGCGCCAATCAAAGCCATGATGAAATAGATAACCTTTGTTGTCGGGCCACCCCACGCTCCGGTGTGGAAGGCATAAAACCATCCTTTTAACTTGGCCTCGCGCGGAGTTTCGCCCCAAGTCGTTATGCTTTCCACGAGTCCGTCCTTGGTGTTGAACGTCAGTTTGTCCACGTGCCTGAGGTATCCTTCGCCGTTCTTGCTCACCTGTGCGGTGCCATTGGCAATCGTTATCGACGAGTAGTCGCCCGAGTATAGGGCCGCAATGTTGCGTGCCGCCTTGTCCCATGCGGTGTAGTCGGCTTGGGGGTTGCCGGCCTTCGTTTTGCCAGTCTTGCCGTTGTTGTCGGCCCGAGCGTGGCTTTGCTTTTGCGTGTCGGCCCCAAACATGCCGTAGACGGCCGTCCTGTACCATCCGAACGACCATGTGAGGCCTGTCAAAGCCATGACGAGCAAGACCAGGGTAGAGTAGAATCCCAGCGCCACATGGCTGTCATACCATAGCCGTCGCCACCCTTTGGTGCAGGAAACCCGCAGCCGGTGCTTCAATGCTTTCCTGTTTTTGGGCCACCATACGACCAACCCCGACAGTAGGATGATGGCCATGGCCAGAGTTGAAACCCCGACAATGGTCTTGCCGGAAGTCTTGTCGCCTTTCTTAGGCGGCACGTCCATGAGCCAACGGTGCAGCTGTCGCACGGTCTGGAAGAACGGATGGCTTTCCGGCCACCCCAATACTTCGCCGGTGTATTGGTTTACACAGAGCGAGCGCTTGCGTAAGTTGCTGAAAGTTACTTGGTAAGAGCGGTCTTTTTCAGCCGGAATGATGATGCTGGCAATGCTCAGCGAGTCGTCTACCTGTTCGCTTACGCGGTGCGCTATGGTTGCAATGTCGAGCGCCCTTGCGTTTTCTGGAGGCTCAATCTCGTAGAGATGGCTGTTTATCGCATCATTGATTTCACGCTCAAAAACCAAGGCTGCCCCCGTCAGGCAGATTATAGAGATAATCAGCCCGAAGGGGACAGAGAGCCAAAGGTGTATTTTTCTGAATGTCTTTTTCATTGTGCAGGCCTTGATTATTGGTCTTCTTTAAGCAGGCTCACACCCAGGATAGACTCCGTGTTGACCTCCATGCCTCGCACGGCATTGCCGTCTTTGTCTATCGTGTAGAGCGCTGCGCGTGAGCCGTCGGCCAGTTGCATTTCTAAGGTGATGGTGTTGCGGCTTTCGTCGATGGCCACCGGCAGTGCGATGTCCTGTATCTCAGAGGGCGAGGGCAGTCCGCTCACCTCGTTGTATTCCATTGTCTCGACGTCGAAAATGCCGAACTTCTTGTGCGACCCCTCGGCCACGCCGCTGTTGCCGGGCTCAGAGAATAGCTGAAGGCAAAACTTGTTGTCGCCTATATAGTAGCATCTCCATAGGTAGTGGCCTGTCTTTTCGGTCAGGTTAACGTAGTAGTCGCTGTCAATACCCACCGGCATCCCGTTGTCGATGTTTCTTCCGCTTATCCTCAGCACGGCCGAAGGCATCTGCGGGGCGGTTTCGTCAGAGTTCTTGATTGTGCTCTGGCAGAACAGGTATATGTCGTCGCCCACCACTTCGATGCCCGTCTCGGTGCGCGAGCGGTTGTTGCCTTTTATCTGCCCGGCCTCTTGTCCCGGGTGGTCGGCGCTCTTGCGCACAATCGTGTGTTGGTATTTCAGATACTCTTTCTGGCTGTCTTCAGGGTCAAACTCATATACGCCGATATACAGGTTGTTGGCCAGGTCGGTGCTGTAGGTGGCTTTTGCGCGTGTCGACTGGTCGTCGGGCTCTATGTGTTTTGTGTAGTAGGCCATCAGCACATAGTCTCCGTATCCTGCCAGGTCGCCCACTCCCCATGTCTCGCCTTCCATCAGGCTGGCCGGTTCGGCATCGAGGTTGTCGCAATCTATTATCCCGTCGACAACCGCGCGGTTGAAGTTTTCCAGTTCAATGAACTTCACGCGCTCATAGTGTCCGTCGCCGGTCTGGTCGGAGAGCCCTATGAGGTAGTTTTTGAATATGCCCCTTGCCTTGACATCGCCATCGAGCGCCAGTCCGCTGCCGTGCTGCACCATGGTTCCGCCAGACAGTTTCCATGCCTTGGTGATATAGTCTGACGACGAGCCTCCCTGCGAAGGGTAGTTCATCCCAATCAGATATTTGTTGCCATAGTTCACGAAGTCGGGGTTGTTGCCGCTGAAGAAGATGCGGTTGTTGGTGTTGCCTGTAGCGTCGAGCAGCCCCGACGCAATGCTGTCAACCTGTTGCAGGTAGGCCCCGTTGCTCTCTCCCGAGCCGCTCATCACTATATACTGTTCGGTGCTGTTTCCGTTAGGCGGCGTTGTTGAGCCTGGGTTTGCGTCGTCGTCGCTGGTGCAGGCCGTGATGGCACACGCCAGCATGCCGAGGCCAATGAGTCTTAAGTCTTTTTTCATTTGTCTTTAGTGTTTATTGTTTTTTCAATGTCAGTGTCATTGTTTCACTTGTTGAAGTTGTAGGCCACTTTGAAGGCGAACGACCGTCCGGGCTTCTGCATCTTGAAGTTGTCGTAGAGTCTTTCGTCGAAAATGTTGCGGCATTCAGCCGACACCGTAAATTCGCGTTGCCTTCCGAAGCTGTAGCTTATGTTGATGTCGTGCGAAATCTGCGTCGGCACTTCCAGTTCGCTGTTGTTGTATGTGTTCCACTCGTAGTTGAACTCATGCACATAGCTCATCATGTAGTGTATGTCGAGCAGAGTGCCCTTGACCACCACGTCGTTGAGGCTCACGCCTGCTTCAGCGTTTCCATACATGTATGGCATGGCCGGTATGCGCTCTTTGTAGTTGAGGCTCAGGCTTTGTGTGCCCGTTTTGTACTTCATCATGCTGCGCATGTCGAAGTAGCTGAAATTGGCCCCGACAAACAACATGCCGTTGTAGGTGTATCTCAGGCTCATGTCGCCGCCTATGCTGCGCACGCCCCCTTCGTTGCTTGAGCTGGCGCGCCCGTTGTCGTTGTTTGTGGTGCGGCGTATGTAGTCGTTGATGTCGCGGTATTGCAATGCGGCGTCAATGGTAAGCCGGTGTGCCGGCGTGTCCATGGGGCGCACCGTGACCCCCAGGTTGACGTTGTTGCTCGTCTCGGGCTTGAGCGTGGCGTTGCCCCTCTCTATGTCGTCGCCCGAGCCGAACAGCTCGCGGCTCGTTGGCAGCCTGTAGGCATATTCGTAAGAAAGGCGCAGCTGCAGGCGCTTTCCTATGAAATAAGTAGTGGCCAGCCCGCCTCCCCAATACGACTCAGTGGAGCTCATGTCGCGGTAGTTGCTCCCGCCGTCGGGGTCGAGCCATGCCTCAAGGTGGTTGACATAGTTTTTCACGAAGGCCGACGTGTTCCATATTCCCCTGTAGTCGTACTTGTAGCTAAGGCCTGATGTGGCCTTGACGCTCTTTTGCGGGTGGTCGTATTCTGGCTTGCTGACGGTCTCATCCTTGCCCGACCGCGAGAAGGTGGTCAGTGTTGAGCTTACAGACACAGAGTGGCCGGGGGCCGGAAACAGCGCTATGGCCAGGTTGGCCGCACCGTTGTGGTCGCGGTAGTGGTATTTTGTGTACGACAGTTCGCCCGGGGCGCTCTTGTCGGGGCCGCGCTCTCCCAGCCAGTTGTAGTTGCAGCTGGCCGTGTCGGCAGCATACGACTTGCCGAAGTTGTAGTTGCCGTTGAGCGACACATGCAGCCCTTCGAGCACGTCAAACCGTTTCTCGTATGTCAGCGTGGGCATCAGGGTGCTTGCAGTGGTGTATCGGGCGCCGTACACCCAGTTCATGTTAGATGCGTTCTGGGTCTCTTTGTACTCATAGCCGCCGGTGAATCCGAGCAGCAGCCTGTCGGCAAAAGGCTTGTCTACCACGCCCACCTTGAGCACGGCGGCCTCGTTGTGGTACCTGGCGTGGAAGCGTCGCACCTCGAAGTCGCCGTAGACCACGCTGTTGTTTGTGAAGTCCGTGTAGTGGTCGATGTTCACCTTGTAGTCGTTGTCCGAATAGTTTTGGTAAGCGTTCAGCGAAACGTGGAAACCGTTTTTGGCCGTATACTCGGCGTAGACGTTGGTCTTGTGAGTGTTGAACGAGCCAAACGAGTAAGACGCGTTGACCCTGGTGCGCCGGCTTTTGTCTGTCACGATGTTGATGGCCCCGCCCAGGGCGTCGCCTCCGAGCTCTATGGGCACAACGCCCTTGTACACCTCGATGCGCTTGGCCAGCCCCGCAGGTATGTTGTTGAGCCCGAAGGCCGAGCTCATGCCTTCCATCGGAACCCCGTCGATGAACACCTTTACGTGGCGGCCCGAGAATCCGTTGAGCGACACGTCGGCATCGGAGCCCACTCCGCCGCCCTGCCTTATCCTCACGCCGCTTATGCGGTCCATCACGCTTGCCAGGTCCATGGTGGTGTTCTTAAACTTGTCTGTCTCTATAAGTGAAACGTTGTATGCCAGCCGTGCCACTTTCTCGGTGGGGCTCAGGCCGTCGACCACCACTTCGCCGAGAGACTTTTCGTCGACCGCCATCTTGATGGCCATCGTTTCAGACGACTTCAAGTCGACCGTGCCACTGTGCTTCCTGTAGCCCAGCAGGCTCACGCTCACGGTGTATCTGCCCGCCTTGCCCAGTTGTATGGTGGCCTTGCCGTCGGCCCCGGTCAGGGCCCCTCCGGCCAAGGCATTGCCTTCGGCGGAGCGCACCTCCACGCGGGCATGGCTCAGCGGCGCGCCGTCAGCCTTGTCGGTAACTATGCTTGTCAGCTTTAATGCTTGTTGGGCGCTTGTAAGCGCAAACGCAAATACGGATATGAGTAGAAGGCTATACCGCAATTGATATGGCGATTTATTCATGTCGATGTATATGAGTTGAGTGATATGATTTTTGATTTCGGGTGCAAAGTTAGGCATAATTCGAGCAGTAGGCAATCGCAATTATTAGTGATATTTGGCACGGAGACGGCCCTGAAATTGGTCTTTTGGGTGGTAATAATACACTGAAATGGTGATTTTTCGGTGCCGGTGGCCTTTGTTTGTGCGGCCCATGACCATCCTTTGGTTGCATGTCATCGCCATTGCGCCATGCCAGCGGCCGGTCTGGCTCCTGGGCTTGCCTGTAGCGTCATGGCCTCGGTTGGCGGCCATTTGTTGTAATAAAAAATGCTACTCACGGCATCCGGCGCAACAAGCTGGCTGTGAGGCGTTTGCCAAACGGGCCGAATGCTATGGCCAAACGGCCTTTGTCGCTGTGCGAAACGTGCCGTATGGCAGGCCGGAATGTGCCGCCTTGCCATCCTATGGTGCCGCCGGCGTCAGGCATGGCCATAAGTGTAATCATGTTTTACTGCGGGCCATCCGTTTCGTCCCGCCCTAAGCCCTATCTTGCACTGGCCGGAGCGCAGCCGCCCCGTGCGCATCGGGCAGTGTGGGCAGCCCGGCCCTGCATCGTTGACGGTGCCGCCGACAGGGCCGCTTCATGCAGTCGTAGGCTGCCATACACATCGCAAAAACTATTATCGGCTGTTAAAAAGCCATGTCATTTCTTTGTAATTCATTCGTTTTGCCTTAATTTTGCAGTCAAAACAGATAAATAGCGATGGAAATAAATACAGCCGAATTTACTTTGAGCGCGCCGCGTGAGTCGATGTGCCCAAAGGACAACAGGATAGAGTATGCATTCATTGGCCGTTCGAACGTTGGGAAATCGAGCCTAATAAATATGTTGTGCGGCAAGAAAAAGCTGGCTAAGACGTCGGCCATGCCCGGCAAGACGCTGCTGATAAACCATTTCATAATAAACCGTGAGTGGTATTTGGTAGACCTGCCCGGCTATGGCTATGCCAAGCGGTCTAAGACAGAGAAGGCCCGCCTGGAGCAGATGATAAGCGGCTACATACTGCAGCGCAAGCAGTTGGCATGCGTGTTTGTGCTTGTCGACGTGAGGCATGAGCCGCAGCAGATAGACCTTGAATTCATCAACTGGCTGGGCGCCAGCGGCATACCGTTTGCCATCGTGTTTACGAAGGCCGACAAGCTGTCGGCCGGCAAGGTTGCCGGCAATGTCGAGGCATACAAGGCCAAGCTGACGGAGACATGGGAAGAGCTGCCGCCTATATTCATAACATCGTCGGAAACGAGGGTGGGCAAAGAAGAGTTGCTCGGGTATATCGACTCGGTAAACAAGTCTCTCAAGGACGCATAAGGGCATGGCAAAGGACAAACCGTTTCTTGACGTACAGAACCTGACCAAGACGTTCGGGGCGCTCGTGCTGTTTGAGGACATCAGCTTCAGCATAGCTGAAGGCCTGCGGGTGGGGCTGATTGCCAAAAACGGGACGGGCAAGTCGACGCTGCTCTCGGTGCTCTCGGGCAAGGAGGGGCGCGACGCCGGCGAGATAATATTCCGCCGCGACCTGAAAGTGGGCTTCCTCGAGCAGTCGCCGGTGTTCGACCCGGCTGAGTCGGTGCTCGACGCCTGCTTCAACCATCACGGCGACGACGCCCTGGTGCTTAAGGCGAAGCAGATACTGACGCGGCTTAAGATTCGCGACCTGTCGCAACCGATGGGGCAGCTCAGCGGAGGGCAGCAGAAAAGGGTGGCACTGGCCAATGTGCTCATCACCGAGCCCGACCTGCTGATACTCGACGAGCCCACCAACCACCTTGACTTGGACATGATAGAGTGGCTCGAGGGCTACCTGTCGAGCGGCAACAAGACGCTGCTGATGGTGACGCACGACCGCTTTTTCCTCGACAGGGTGTGCTCGGTGATAATGGAGCTCGACGACAAGCGCATTTACACATACCGCGGCAACTACAGCTATTACCTCGAAAAGCGCCAGGAGCGGCTTGACGCACGCCGGGCCGAGATAGCCAGGGCCAACAACCTGTATCGCCGTGAGCTCGACTGGATGAGGCGAATGCCGCAGGCCCGCGGACACAAGGCCAAATACCGCGAAGACGCATTCTACGAATTGGAGCGGGTGGCCAAGCAGCGCATGGAGGAAAGGCAGATGAGGCTGAAGTCTTCAAATGTATATATAGGCAGCAAGATATTCGAGTGCCAGTACATATCTAAGGCGTGGTCGGGCGAGCATGTCATAATGAAGGACTTCTATTACAACTTCGCGCGTTACGAGAAGATGGGCATCGTTGGCAACAACGGCACCGGCAAGTCGACGTTTGTCAAGATGCTGCTCGGGCTCGAGCAGCCGGATTCCGGGCGGATTGTGATAGGCGACACGGTGCGCTTCGGCTATTTCTCGCAGGAAGGACTTAAGTTTGACGAGGGCCAGAAGGTGATAGACGTTGTAAGGGACATTGCCGATTACATCGACTTGGGCGGCGGACGCCACCTCACGGCGTCGCAGTTCCTGCAGCATTTCCTGTTCACGCCCGAACAACAGCACAACTATGTGAGCAAGCTCAGCGGTGGCGAGCGCCGCAAACTGTATCTGTGCACAGTGCTGATGCGCAATCCAAACTTCCTCGTGCTCGACGAGCCTACCAACGACCTCGACATAGTGACGTTGCAGATATTGGAAGAATATCTTGCCGACTTCCCCGGTTGCGTCATCGTGGTGAGCCACGACCGCTATTTCATGGACAAGGTGGTCGACCATTTGCTGGTGTTCAAGGGCGATGGGGTGATAAAAGATTTCCCCGGCAATTATACCCAATACAGGGCATGGAGCTCGCTCCAGTCGAAGGAAGAGGTGGAGACGGAAGCCAAGGTGCGTAAGGCCGCGCCGCAACAGCCGCGGCATGAGGCCAGACGACGTATGACATACAAGGAGAGAATGGAGTTTGCTGAGCTCGAGAAAGACATAGCCGCCCTGGAGGAAGAGAAGAAGTCAATTGAGGAGGCGCTGTGCAGCGGCACCCTCTCCGTGGCCGAGCTCACAGAGAAGAGCAAGCGGTTGCCGCTGCTTAACGAAGAGCTTGACGAGAAGAGCATGAGGTGGCTGGAACTCAGTGAGATAGAAAACAAATGAAGGAGGCGCAGATATGATACAGCAATATCCTTCACAATTGTTGGAAAAAGCCGTCGACGAGTTTGCCAAGTTGCCCGGCATAGGCCGCAAGACGGCCCTGAGGCTTGTGCTTCACCTGCTCAGGCGAGATGCCGACGAGGTGGAGCGCTTTGTCGGAGCCGTGGGCAAGTTGAGGCGTGAGGTCAAGTATTGCTCCGTTTGCCACAATATAAGCGACGGCGACGTTTGCCCTATATGTTCCGACCACAGCCGTGACGGGGCAACGATATGCGTGGTGGAGAACGTGCAGGACGTCATGGCCGTCGAGGCTACCATGCAGTTTCATGGCCTTTACCACGTGCTGGGAGGGGTCATCTCGCCAATGGACGGCATAGGGCCGGGCGACATCGAGATAGACTCGCTGGTGGAGCGGGTGGCCCGCGGAGGCGTGAAAGAGGTCATACTGGCCCTTGGCTCAACCATGGAGGGCGACACCACCAACTTTTATATATACAGGAAGTTGGCGCCATACGACGTAAGGTTGAGCGTCATTGCCCGCGGCATATCCGTAGGCGACGAACTGGAATACACCGATGAGGTGACGTTGGGCCGGTCGATACAGAATAGGACATTGTTTGACGGAAAGTAAAATAATGATGAAAAAGACACGAAACATATTGATGGCAGAGTTTTGGACAGGCATAGTAGTGTCGCTTGCACTTGTTGTCGCCTATGAGAGCGATGTGCTCGCAGTGGGCGCCTGCGCTTCGGCAAGCGGTGCCGAGTTTGCTGCCATGACCGCCATGGAGCTGCTCACGCTTGTGGCCATACCTCTGTCTTTGCGCATGTTCAGGTTTGCCCCGGTGAGGCATGCTCTTGCCGTTGGCGCCGACCGGGCCTTGGCCAGGTGGGGAACAGTGCGCATTTTGTTGCTTGCGCTGCCCATGGTGGCCAACACGCTGCTTTACTATCTCTTCATGTCAACAACATTTGGGTACATGGCCATCATCCTGTTTCTGTGTATGCCGTTTGTGTTCCCGGCATTGGGGAAATGCTACTACGAGGTGTCAATGGCCGAAAAAGACAAATGAAGCTGAGTGTAATCATAGTAAACTATAACGTAAAGTACTACGTAGAGCAGTGCTTAGATAGTCTTGGGCGGGCGCTCGACGGCATCGAAAGCGAGATTTTTGTGGTAGACAACCACTCGAAAGACGATTCGGTGGGCTACATCACACGGCGTTTCAAGAATGTGGCCGTCATAGACTGCAACCATAACCTGGGCTTCGCGAGGGCAAACAACATAGCCATACGCCAGTCGGCAGGCGAATACGTGCTGCTGCTCAACCCCGACACGTTTGTTGGTGAAGACACCATACGCAATGTGCTCGCCTTCATGGATCTGCATCCCGCTGCCGGCGGTGCCGGGGTCAGGATGTACAATCCCGACGGTACAAGGGCGCTGGAGTCGAGGCGGGGACTGCCAACGCCAATGACATCGTTCTACAAGATGTTCGGGCTCTGTGCCCGCTTCCCGCAAAGCCGCACGTTCGGCAGGTATTACATGGGCTACCTGAGCTGGGAAGAGCCCGTTTGCATAGAGGTAATCAGCGGGGCGTTCTGCCTGTTGAGGCGCGAGGCGCTCGACAAGGTTGGACTGCTCGACGAGGATTTCTTTATGTATGGCGAAGACATCGACCTGTCGTACAGACTGCTGCAGGGGGGCTATGAAAACTGGTATTTGCCTTACCCGATACTGCATTACAAGGGGGAGAGTACACATAAGACATCTTTCCGCTACGTGCATGTGTTTTATCAGGCAATGCTCATATTCTTCAGGAAGCATTACGGCCATCTCAGCTTCTGCATAACGGTTCCCATCAAGGGGGCCATATATGTCAAGGCGCTGGTAGCTCTGGTCAAGATGCTCTCGTACAGGCTGCGCAAGTCGCTTGGGCTGATATACAAGCGGGGCGACGACCCGAGGTATCTGTTCGTCGGCGGGAAGCAGATGACCGACCGCTGCAGGCTCGTAGCGAGGCGGAAGGGGCTCTCGGCCGACTTCTGCAGCGGCGATGAGAACAACTATGTGTTGGCCATCGACATGGTGAACCGATATCTGGAAAAGACACCTCTCTATGTCGTGTTCGACACAGACGCCTTTTCTTATAAGTCTATGCTGGGGATAATGGCGCAAGTGTCGAGGCCCGACGTTAAACTCGGGACGTTCTCCAACAAGACAAAGATTATTATTACACCCGACGAGATAATAAAATGACAACTCTTGGCGCAAAGCAGCATATAAGGTTGAGGGCCATGGAGCCCGAAGACCTTGATTGGCTGTATAAGATTGAAAACGACACCACGCTTTGGAACGTGGGGGCGACCAATGTGCCGTATTCACGGTATGCGCTTCACGATTATATAGCAAATGCGGCAAACGACATATACATCGACAAGCAGGTAAGGCTTATAATTGATGATGGACTTGGCGTTCCGGTCGGGGTGGTTGACCTGGTGAACTTTGATCCGAGGCATCTTAGGGCAGAGGTCGGCATTGTAATAGAGTCAAAATACAGGCGCTGTGGCTATGCGGCCATGGCCCTGAGGGAGGTGGCGGCCTATGCCTCTGATGTGTTGCATCTGCATCAATTATATGCGGTGGTTGCTGAGACAAATGTAGTCTCGGTCAGACTGTTTGAATGCATGGGCTATACGGGCTGCGGAAGGCTCAAAGATTGGCTCTTCGACGGCAAAAAGTTTGTCGATGCAAAGGTTTTGCAAGTTTTTTTGTAAATTTCTCGTGAAAAGTTTTGGAGATTCAAAAAAAATGCCTACCTTTGCACCCGCAATCAGAAATGAAGACAAGAGGTGCGTTAGTTCAGTAGGTTAGAATGCCTGCCTGTCACGCAGGAGGTCACGAGTTCGAATCTCGTACGCACCGCTTGAAGAGAGCGGAAAAATTGAAATGGTGCGTTAGTTCAGTAGGTTAGAATGCCTGCCTGTCACGCAGGAGGTCACGAGTTCGAATCTCGTACGCACCGCACAAAGGCTTAAAGAGGTCTTCGGCAATGAAGATAAAATGCCTTCAAAGCAATGCAAAACGTTGTAAAACATCTGTTTTACAACGTTTTTTTTATAAACCTATATCATCAGTGATGCCGTTGGATGGAGTAGCCCAATTTCGGGTTGTGCGCTTAATGCGCGTCGTACCTTTTATACACGGCTTTTAGTGGAATGCACTATAAGCGTCAATAGATCCAGGCAGGCTCACTATGAAACTGCAAAGTACCCTTACCAATAATGGCCGCAATGTGCGATGCAATCAAATTCGCCGTTATGCCTCCGAGGCATGATTAGCATAATCCATGGCCTTTTTCGGTGGCTAAATCACGATTATGATTCATTGTTTTATCAGAATTGTATGTATATTTTTCCAATATTTTTCGGAATGACGGCCAATTTCATTTGACATCAAAAGTAAATATGTATCTTTGTTGCTGGTGGTCATGGCAATTATTGCTTGATACTCAGTATGGTAGAGTCACAATGTCGTTTTGCCAATCAACAAATTGACATGTGTAAGTAATTCATATAGCTCATTCAAACACGATATTAATAATATGGAAGATTTGAAAAGATTTATTGCAAGAAACAAGGATACTTATGTAAAGCATTCCGATGTATCAGAAGAAATGATTTCTAAGTATGAGCAAATGTTTCGTGGAAAATTCCCAAAAGAACTGGTTTGGATATGGCGAAATATGGGCTTTGGAGTTTACGAAAACGGATATTTGCAAATTGTAAATCCGGAAGAATATGATTTTGTGTTTGATTATATCGACAAATTATTAGAACCAACCATAGTTTGGGGTATTACCGCCTTGGGGGATTTATTATTATGGGAAGGGAATGATAATTGGATCATAGCTCCAGATGAAGGTAATAGAGGGGCGTTTATGAATATCAGGTTTTTAAAAAAAAGAAATAACAGGGAGCGATCCTTCTGTATATCTTGATATTCTTATTAACGATGAAATAAATTTGTTAAGAGATTATAAAGCCAAGCCCTATCTACAAGTGAAGGATAAACTACCTAAATTAGAATATGGTCAATGCTATGGTTATGTTCCGGCATTAGCACTTGGTGGTAGCAGGAGTATCAAAAACTTGCAAGTAGTAGATGCGAAGAGTTATATTGATATTATCGGTCAATCTGTTGGTAAGATTTATGATTTAGAAGATTAAATATAAATCCACGTAGTACATGCCGCAATTTACATTGAATCAAAAAAGAGAGCTTGCTTTCTATGGATTTGAGCCTGTCAACCTTGTTACAGGCTCTGTTCTATACGATGGCATTGATTTTTCTTTCTCAGGAGCTTTACCATTGGAGTTTCTGCGTATGTATCATTCGGATAGTAGTTTTCGTGGAGCTTAAGGGTATGGCGTTATAAGTGGAATACGAGTGAGGAAATATAATTTTATTATCTTTGTAATCTGATTTTATATATAAAATTTAATTCTATAATATATGAATATTAATTTTGAGACCAAAAATAAACCGGTATTGTCAACCATATTTGTCGTAGAACAAAACAGTCCAATTCTTTACGTCTATTTGGATGACGATGGGGATTGGCAATGTTTAGGTGGAGAAGAAGTTGATGAGTCTGATGCACGTATCATTTCTATCGGCGAATTGTTAGAACTTGATCCAACGCTAACAACTGTTCCAGACTTGGAAAAGGGAGAATCTGCTTCACGCACAAACAAACAAGGACAATGGCAAAAAGATTAATTTCTGTAGATGTTCTTAGAGAGGAGTTGACTTCATCTCAGAGCAAAATCCGCATTATATTAGTAGGACATATTCTCACTCTGCCAGCAGAACCAGCGCATCAACGCATCAAGTTCTATTACGAGAAAGTGTTGGGGCGCGAACGCCATTGTTACATGGTGAGCCTGGCAAAGCGCGAGAATGTGCAGCCCGACGTGCTGAGCAAGGAAGAGGTCAAGGCGTGCCTGGATGTCGTGGCGGTTGATCTGCGCTTTTTCTGCATGTTTTCCGTCCTCTATTCGGCGGTGCTTCGAATAAGCGAGCTTCTGGCGTTGCGTCCCGACGACATCAACGTGTCGCGCTCGCTGATCCGTATCCGGCAAGGAAAAGGACGCAAAGACCGCTTCACGCTGCTTTCCAGACCGATGGTAAAGAAACTGACGGAATACCGTGGGCTGTACAAGCCGCAGGTGTGGCTCTTTGAGCGCAAGCCAGGCGAGCAGTTCACCGAGAGCATCGTGTCGAAGCGGTTGAAGGCGGCGGCGCGTGAAGCCGGCATAACCAAGCGGATTTATCCCCACCTGCTGCGCCACTCCTTTGCCACGCACCTTATCGAGCAGGGCACCGACCTGAAGATAGTGAAGGAACTTATGGGGCATAACAACATCAAGACTACCGAGATGTATGTCCACATAGCCGACACTTACATGAGCCATGTAAAAAGCCCGTTGACGACATCTTGGAGGACGATGGGATATGAAATACTTAAAGAAAATAACAGCCAAATCGGCTGTTAGCATAACGTTAGCCACTCAAAAAAGAATAAGTATGTATTCAGCAGAATGGAATCAAGTCGTAAAGGATTATGAGGCATATAAAGAAAGCCTTTCAGTATTTAGAAAACATAATAACAAGACAAAAGACCTTTCAAAAGCTTTGCATAGTGGTAACATTAATTGCTATTATGCTTTAGAAGTTCTGAGGTATATGCCTAATGAAACATGTATTTTTCTTTTAGAAGATTTGTTTTATGTCTTAATATATAGTAATGATACCTATTCATTTTATGCTAAATCTATAATTCTTAGGCTTATTGATGACAAACTGGTGGAAACAATTGCAGATTTAGCCAATAAATATTCGCAAAATACGACAGATAGTGAAGATATAAAGAATATCGCCCAGCTATTATTTGAGTGTAAAAATAAAAACAGATTATATGAAGAAACTTATGTTCTTTTTCAAAAAAAACATCTTTCTGTTTTGATAACAGAAGATTTCTTTGATGATGAAGAATATAAGTATTTATAAATACATAACTTAGTGGCTAACAAGTGGCTTAACTTCTCTTGAAAGGTCGGTTAGCCACCAAACATTATCTGCAATTAATCAAATTATAGATATGGAAAGAATAGATTAATAAAAAGAATGCTTGTAAAGAAAGCGACAGGTTTTACGACAGGCGGTTTTAAACCTACAAACTCCGATAGCGAAAGCTGGATTGGAAGAGTGTATATGTATAAAGAAGAGGAAACAATACCTACTGACAATGAAGGGAAGACGATGTTTCCTTTATTACAAGTATGCCTTGATGGATTGCCTTATATTCCTGATGCACTTAAAGGTACAAAAGTGCTGACGGTTTTTATATCTAAAGATATACCGGCAAGTTTATCCACTAATGGTGATGGTTGGATTATACGAGAATATACAGATAAAGATTTATTGGTCATTAAAGACCTTTCCAGTCCATCATCACCCATCAAACCGTTTCCGTTGAAAAGCTGCCTAATTGAAGAAGACTATCCTGTATGGGATAGCGGAGACATTCCTACAGAGATAGAGGATGGGTTAGTCGAAATGGAAGACCAGGAGGAAATCACCGACTATTATGACTATACGGAATGTTATTCTGGACATAAGATAGGCGGTTATCCTTGTTATATCCAGTCGGGGGTGAATTTTGGCGATGGATTTGAATTTGTACTTCAGATAGCTTCCGATGAGAAAGCTAACTTCAACGTCATTGATAATGGAAACATTTATTTGGCAAAAAACCGTTTAACAGGCGAATGGGTATTTTATTGTGATTTTTATTAAGATGCAGATAACACGCACCTGTGCCGCCTAACGGCTGCAAGCTGCCAAACATTAGTGTTTAATATGATAATTGTGTGAAAATGGATGCAAAATTAGAAAATGAATACTCTGGAGATGAAATTTGGTCTCATTTTGCAGAAACTGCAAAAAAAGAAGTCGATTCCCCTTATTTTAATACAAACTATGACATATTAAACAAGTTGAAGGAGTATCTAAATCCTTATGAGGATATAGCTTACGTAGTATATTATTATTTTTATAACGATAGTATCAAATGGATTCAAAGGGCAATTCCTATCTTAGATAATATAAGTCCAATGGAATGTATCAGTTCTAAAGGATTGATTAATAGATTACGAGAGGCATTGTTAAGAACACCCTTGTAATTAATTGGATCTATACTGACATCATGAATAATTTTATGTATGAAATGAACACTAACATACACCTCAATCGCCCAAAATTGCGATTAGCTGCCAAACATTAGCGGTTAGGAATTGAAAAGCAATGAAATACTTTAGATTTGTTTGTGACATTAAGACAAAGCCGTCAGAGGCTGTTGATACAACTCGTGACAGTGCAATCAATGAAGTTGGAGTATTCTGTGCGTATTTGTCAAGGATGTACGAGTATTACTTTCCTGCGACACAAACAGATAATGTTGTTTCTATAACGGTTTGTCTGACAGAAGATGCACAAGAGGCGGAACATCCTCAATCTTGTGCAAACATAAAAGTGGTGACAAATGTTATGGACATTGGCAAGTTTACCCGATTGACCCCAAGCGGCAAATCATTATATATTATCGGATTATGTCAACAAGCCATAATGTCTTTAGTTTCTGAAATGAGTTGGGAAACAGAGTCTTTTGAACATACTTACAACCGCATTTTGGGGAAGAATTGCCTTTTTCGGGAGTACTGGCGAAAAGCGAAATGTTCTCCAAATAGGCAATTGAAAGCTCAAATATATTTTGAAGACGATTATGAGAAAGACGGCATATACGTTGACTTTACCGATAAAAGTGGCAAGCTTATAAAACGGGTTCAGTTTGCTCCAAGTGGTTATCACATTTACAGCAAAAGCATAAGTGAGCTACAATGGGAAAATAATTCACATGTAATAATAAAAAGAGCTTTTTCCCATAGTTGCACGAAAACGTGTGATTATTGGATAATAGGAATTGATGGCAGCATAGATTACCATTCTCCAAGAGCAGAAAATTCAGAGGTCAATCCGCATGGACTTTTTGATTTAGGTATTTTGTATTGGGAAGGAAAAATAATCATGCCGAATCAAGATAAAGGGCTTGAGCTAATAAGGAAAGCTGCGGAGCTGAACTACAAGCATGCACAAAAATGGATTGAACGAAATATAAGTATAACCGCTAACAAACAGCAGACCGACTGAATAAGCGGAACGCTGCCAAACATTAGCAACAAAAGAAATAATAAATATGGCGATTGACGGTATAAACATATTGGAAAGCGATTTAAGCATAGATGTTCAAAATGAAATATTGGACAGATATGATCTTGGACAGTCGGCAGATGAAATTAAATCTTATCTGAAAAATGAATTACAGAATTTGTCATCTTCACTTGATTTTGAGATTTATATTTCTACAGCCTGTCTTACGCTTTGGAAAATCGGGTTATTGGATGATTACTTTATAAAACAACTTGAAATTATTGTGGAAAACGGAGCTGACAAGACTTGGGCTGAAATAGACAAAACCGCTATTTCACAAAGAAATATTGCACTCCAAAAATTACTCAAAAAGGTAAGCACACCCATCTTTAAAGTACGTAAGCCGCAAAAGCACAAGACAATCGTAAACAGTCTTTTTACAAAAGGAGAAGTAATTGCCTTTCAAATTGATAACAAGTACCGTTGCCTCATCTTTGAGGAATTTTATCAATACAGAAAAGATGCTTATTATGCTTTTGTTCCTACTACTTACAATGACTGTCTAAAGCCAACAATAGATACGATTTTGACAGAAGAAGTCCCTGTAACAAAAAACAATGCTATGGGAAGTTTTGGTGTACGCAAGTTATCTCTATATTATACGGATATAGAGAAGCTAAAAGGTCATTTTATATCAATCGGACATTTAAATATTGATTTGGAGATTGAGCAATCAGGTTTCAACCGTCAAATAACAAGTGTCAAAGGATTGGGCGAACTGGAGCATCAGATCAATGATATTCTTGAAGGAAATAAAATTGAATTCTATGCTTGCTATGAGTTAAAGTAAAGTTGCCAACAAACCGGGATAACGCTTAAACGGCGTTGCCCGCTATCCATTAGCAATTTGTTGAAGAAATATGGAATCTATCAAATTGAATTATCATTCAGCCATTGAAAGCGAGGAAAACAACTGCCATTTTTGGACGGATGGAAAGTTTGTTTTTTATGAGCGAAATAATATCCCCTTAAAAAATGCACATCCTAAAAAGATGCGATGCTGGAGAAATTTTGCTTATGATGACGAACGAGTATTTCTTCGTAATAAACCACTGCGTGGTGTATCTCCTGTTGGTTTTATGATATTAAACTATTCCTTTGTTAAAACCAGCAGTCATGTAATCACGGAAAATGGATGTGTGAAAGTCAATAACGATTCAGTAATACAGACCTTAGATAATGGTATGTGGTATGGTTCGTCTGAGTTGTCAGCTCATGGCTATATCAAGATAGACAACACCATATGGTATCATGCACATTGGAATGACGGTTTGACAAAATTGACAAGCGTAAATGCAAAGCATTTCATTTCTTTACAAGACGGAGTTTTAGGAATGGATGATAAGAAAGTTTATGCTTTTGGAAAAATTGTAGCAGGAGCATCAGTTAAGGATTTTCGGAAAATCATTGATAGCATATACTGTGGCTATTTTATAAGTAATGGTAAGCTATTTTTTGAGAACGAAACGATACGGGAGGCTTCTATTGATATGATCCATATACCTGACGAAGTTCTAAATGCCCAAAGCTGTATTCGGCTTTTGGTATGTGATAATAGATATTATTCAAGAGAAGTTGAAGTATCCTATGAGATATTTGAAGAATGGCTGAATAAGTATAAAGGAATTGCTAACAAACAGCAAACCGACTGAACAAGGCGGAACGCAAACATTATCAATAATTAAACAGAAACGCAATGACAAAAGAAGAAGCATATATTTTATTAAGTTTCCATTCTTGTAGAAACAATGATATAGAAAATGAGAAATGGGAAAATGGATTTCTTGGTTCACTTCGTCCATTTCAAGGAAAACTATATGAGTGTAATTTTATCGAGATAATGGAATGTCTTAAAGTCCTTGCAGATGATTTTATGAAGCCAACAATCAATCAAACCCTACTAAATGATGTATATGGCATAATACATTTAGGCAGGAGGTGGATTGAAGGAGCTGATTTTGTTACACAAGAGCAGCAAAAGCAAATCATAGAATGGGTTGATATGATACAAGATTGTTTCTACTACCTATTAGAAGAAGATATTGATACTGCGTTTCTTGAATATAAAGAATATATAATTGATAACAAGGAAAGATAACTCCTAAACGGCGTTCCTTTCCAAGTCATTAGTTTCCATTAAATGAATTTGATTATGAAAATTGAAGATATAACGATAGAGCATTTCAATCGGTCGATTAAGAATGAAAATATTACCATAGAAATGTGGGATGAAGAAGTCTTGCTTCAAACCAATATTTATTTTTATACGGAAAATCATGACATTTCCCCTTTTATAGAAGAAATAAAATATAGGTTGATTCGCTTTAATCAAGACAGAAACCTGGTTCTTCAAAATATTATAGATGAAGGATATTTGCAGACTGCTGAAACTTGGGCTGAAGATTGTAAGATTACTTTGCCTATATCAAAAGAAAAGTTTTTGGAAAGTTTTTATCCTTTTGAGATAGGATTTTGTATAGGAAATTTAGAAGATGAACCTGACGTCATGGTTTATCTTGGTAGTGATGTTGAATATTTTTCAGACCATGTTTTGTGTTGTTATATAATAAAAAAGAATAATCAAATAGAATATAAATCTGTATTAGAAGGATAATTGGAAACTAACAAGCGGCTCAACCTCCCATAAAGATTGGTTAGCCACCAGACATTATACACATAAAAAGATGACAAATCGCGAATTTCAACAAACCAAGAGAATTTTACTCGGACAAGAAAGGATGAATAAAAAATATGCCCAACTTGCCCATTATATACAGGAACGATTTTCTGTACAAGTAATCAATGTAACTTGTAGTAAAAGAAACGATTCAATTAATGTTACTCTTTGTTTCAAATATGAAAATGAGGAAAATTTCTTTTATAAAGAACCGTTTGTTGTTGATTCTCGAAAAAGGAATGCAATATTAAAGCAATTCAAACTAATTGCGAATGCAGAAAATAAATCCGATAGTATTTGTCTATCCTATCAAGCATTTGAAACATTATCAAAAGAGGAAGCAAATAACAGCATTACTGAACTTGAAATATTGGAGTTGAAAGAAAAACTGCATTGTAATGATTTATGGGTAATTTCTCGCTGTTTGGCTAATGTTGTTTTTTTCTTGTATGAGGATAAGCAAGTAAGGCAATATAAAGAAGGAGGATTTATAGATATATGGTCGGAAATGTATTTAGATTTATTGAATCGCTATGATGAATTTGGATTTTTTACAAAAGAAAATTTTCATGTTGAGATAGATAGTAAGGAAAATTTTGATAATAATTTTAATAGTAATTGGTATTATTACTATGCTTAAAATGTGTATAACAAGCACCTGTGCCACCTAACGGCGACAAGCTGCAAACCATTACCTACGAGAAAACAAAAACAATGAAACAAATATTATCTGATTATCTTGAAATATGCTTGAAATTCCGAAAGGAATATCTTAGCAAGCCCGAAAGGAAACAGCGGTACATTCTCTTAACGGAATGGGCTAAGACTCGATATGCGGACGCCAATCCGACTATCTCTGAGTTGTATGAGTATTGGGACAAATACAAAGATGTAAGCTATAACAAAATTTTTATCGACAAGGCAATACTCCCAACGGTTAATGAGGACTTTCAGAACGGAGGCATAGAAGGTTTGAAATTCCTATTTTATTGCCTGCGTGGTAAAGATTGGATTGATCTTATATCAACGACAAGTCCTGTGTCTA
Organism: Marseilla massiliensis; assembly: GCF_023336985.1. NCBI lineage: Bacteria > Pseudomonadati > Bacteroidota > Bacteroidia > Bacteroidales > Prevotellaceae > Marseilla > Marseilla massiliensis. The sequence continues at coordinate 51,311 of NZ_JAMBLP010000012.1, forward strand.
TATTTTCTAAAGAGCATAATTATAAATATAGCTCGCTTCAGTTGGCTGATATGGTTCTTGAAAAAGATCCTGATAATGAAGATGCGTTAAAAACAAAATATTTCATTGTAAAAGAATATCTATGGTACTCAATACATGAAATTCCTTATGGTGTTTTGTCTGGCGTGAATGGAGCAAGCATTTCGGATATACCGAATATGTTAAGCTCTGTTGACAGTTTCCAAGCCATTTCAAACAAACTAAATATTGCCAATGACGAAATTCTTATAGAAGATTGTCGAAAATTTTATGCCGCATATAGAGAATATCTACAACAACTGGATATGTATGCTGATTTTGAAAATTATCTGAATAAGAATAATATTTCGTATGAACGATATTGCAAGTACATACTATTACGAGAAGGAGAATAAACAAGAGAATCAGCAATAAAAGCGTCGGTTACAAGCGGATGAATCTCCCTAATGGTCGATTATCCGCTGGACTTTATCAATCAATAGAAATTTATGAGCATTGGAATTGTAAATAAATCTGATACTCCTTGGAGATTTACAAAAGATATACAGCAAGATAACTGGCATATTCAATACACAGATCTGAATGAAATATGCCAAGGTGGTCCCCTGGTTGGCACTCTTATCGTAAATGGGCAGAAAGTCTTTTGTGACAAACGCTTTGGAGGCCCATTGTTATGCTGTAAAAATTTAGCATTTATTCCGATGTATATTCGTAAATTCTGCGTTTCAGGATTTATGCTGTCTGTTATAGAACTTAATTCAATGCGGTTAGGATTGATAAAAGGAATTTATGATTTGGTGTATCTTGATAGTATTGATGAAGATGAAATCCTATTCTATCAAGATAGGAATAGAAATAAATCACTCAGAAAGAAGATTGATAACAAGCGGCTTAACCTCCCCTAAAAGGTCGGTTAGCCACCGAACATTAGCAACAAATAAAAAACAGGAATTATGAACTACAAAACAATGCTCGTAAAAGTTCTTGGAGAAAAAGAACTTGCAGAAATGAATGTGAAGGCTATAAAAGATGATGAAAGCTTGTTTGACGAGTTGACAAACAAGAAGTTACTTTTGGTGGTGGACTGGAGTGGAGAAGATAAGGAAGGGATGCTCTACGGGTTCTTCGACAGCCGTCTGCAATCAATGCTGGGAATCCGGTTGGACGTTCCCGAAGAAGAAGTCTACCAAAAGTATAACCAAGAAATAGAAGAACCCCAACGAGGTGATTTTGTACCCTTTGCGTTATCCTATTTTGACAAGCGATTGGAAAAGCTCGGTGCAAGAATTGTCTTGCTTGATTTGGGAACTGACACTTATAACATATTGGTGTCTTATAAAAAAGACGCCAAAAAACTTAAGTCTATAAAATCCGATTTTTGGAAACTATCAACTTTAGAGCAAAAGCAAGGTAGAGTGGTTATTTACATAATATGCCCTAATTGTAAAGATACTGCATATTATGATATGTCGATTGAAGAAGAAAGCCATCAGGCAAATGTAAAATGCGAGGAATGTGGAACACTCTTTTGGGATGAAAATGCAAATGAAGTTGTAGAAATGGAAAAGACTTACTATTAATGTAGTTGCTAACAAGCACCTGTGCCACCTATAACGGCGGCAAGCTGCATCCCATTAATCGCTTGAATAAAAAAGAACGAAATATGAAAAAGGACATTACTTATTTTGGAGATATGGAAATCAACTCTCCACAAGAGGCAACCAACGGAAAGGTTACAATTGACAATCATCAAATAGAATTAGATCTGAATTTCTATGCTGGCGTGCCAGAACATGACTGGGTTGCAGAATACGAGAGTTATATCAAGAACTTAAAACAACATAAAACCAATGTAGAAGCTGCCATTCGTTCAGATTACGAAGATGGAGGTGCTGTAAAGGGATATGTTGATATTCATCTTGAAAAATTGGATGCTTCTACCATAGATAATGTCTTAGCAGGTACAGATTATTCCAAGCCCAAAGGGGAAAGGCTGTTGTCGGTTTTAGAATTAGACCGAATCGGCTTTTATCCCGGCGATGAAAACTATGCAGTATGGGATTATACCATAGGTCGTGAAATTGCAGATATGCTGGTGGTTGTCAATACTAATAGTGCTGGAGAAATTAACTATGTAACGTGGGAGAGTTGAATAGCGATTAACAAGCGGATAAATCTCCCTAACGGTCGATTATCCGCCAAACATTAACAACCCTGTAAATAGAAACTATATGTTCATTGAAAAATTAAATCAATATACAGAAGAACAGATTATCGGGCTAAAAAATGAAGGTAATCAGTTGCGATTGTTGATAAAAGAACAACCTGACATTGAGAAATTGAAACTTCTAAAAGAAGCTATAATCAATGAAGCGACAGAAGTTACATTGGTAATTAGTTCAAATAACAACAATCTGATTGCTTTCTCCTATTTTGAATGTATAAGTGACAATGTAATAGGAGTTGAATCATATAATTACACCGAGAATATTCTGAAAACAATTGAAGGAATTTCAATATTCAGAAATTTGAGGAGTATAGTTATTGATGCACTATATGATAAAAAACTCTGCATTGACGAACTTGCTTCATTGGAGAAATTGGAAGAACTTTGTATGAGTTTTTATCCTATAACGAAATATCAATATCCTGCATTGAACAAACTGAACGGACTGAAGCGATTAAAAATTAAAGGGTTAGATTCGAACAAATTGTCCTGTCTACCAAACTTGGAAACATTAACTTGCTTTAATTTAAAGGATGGGACACATTTAGGTATTAAGGCACCAAATTTAAGAAGCATAGATATATACCGTTCGCCGAAAATATTGAATCTTAATTTTTTATTGGATTTAAAGGAACTAAGATGTATTTATTTAGACGGACTTAGCAATGTTGAAGAAATGCCGGATTTAAGTAGCCTTCATTCTTTAACCTGTATGTCTCTTGCCAATATGAAGCGGCTACAAAGTTTTCCTTTATACCGCGAGAATTTAAAAAACTTATACTTGCAATTGCCTCTTGATTCATTGAATAATGTAATTCCTGAAAATCTTCCTAACCTCAAGCATATAAGTGTAAATTTGGGAAGTGATAAAAAAAGTGAAATGATATTAGATAGATTCAAAGGCATTTGTGAAGTTGGTATATGGTAAAAACAAGGTTGCTAACAAACAGATGAAACATTGAAGTAGGTTTATCTGCCTTAACATTAAGCTGCTGAATAAAAAAGAACAAATGAAGAGTTGGCGCAAACTACAAAAGGAATTATATCTGATAATTGATCCAACGATTGATTTTCAGATTCACTGTGTCGCTTATCCGATGAGAAGTCGATATGGAAATACAGCACTTCCTCGGTACTGGATTACACTCGGGAAGGAGATAATATTTGATTATCCGAAACAGTTTGTATTGGCAGATGGAACTGTTAGGAATTATGATCCGGATGGAATACATCAAATTTATCCTTATACGACCGATGTTTCCGATATTTCAAACTTGATTCGTGATTATATTGACATTCCTGTTTCAGAGATTGTCACCAAACATTTTGAAAATGACTATTGGGGCTTGGCAAATGTACTTCGTGCAGCGGACAGGCGTATCGGACAGCGTAGGTTGGATAGTCTACGTCGAAAAATCAAAAATCAAGCGGCTCAAAAAATATTGGAACTAAGAATTAAACCTACAGCAGCTAACAAACAGCAGACCGACTGAACAAGCGGAACAATACAACCCATTATCTTTTAAATAAATAAACAATAAGCAATGAGAAAAACGAATTTAGCCATCATGGCATTCTTGAGTTACAGCCTGTATGCGGAGGCGCAACTCAATATCGTGACTCGGAACAGTGGCATGAAAGAGTACACGGTGCAAAACGCACAGCCTTACGATAGCCTTACGAACGTGGAAGAGCGAAGTTTTGCCTCCCTGCCCGGACAAACCCTCTACATGCACGGGGCAAGGAATGACAGCCGGGGGTATTACGACACTTTCTTCACGGGCAACTTCCTTGCCGGGAGCGGGAGACAGGTTTACAAGGATGACGGGCAGGGCAATACCCCTGCCGAAGCGGTGGTGGGAAAGTATTATGAGGTGCTGAAAGTCTGGACAGAGAGGGATTACCTCACAGTCGGCTGTTGCCTGCTGCTGCGCGAAAAGGAAAGCGGAGAAGAAATCTACTACAATCCTTATCTTTACCCTCTCAGCATGACCTGTTTGGGCTTCTACGAGAAGCTGAAAAGATACATCGGGCAGACATTCCTCTCACTTGCCAAACGGGTAGAAACCGAAGACGGACAAATCATAACACCACCCGAAGGTACGGAATACCGCTGCGTGGATGTCGGTTTGAAGATGAACAGCGACGGCGCATTCCTGCTCATGGAGGGAGCGGACGGAGTTCGTGTGGAAGCCTTTTCCATAGGTGGCGACGAGGTGTATGGATTTGTGAGTGCCGCCCGCATCTCCTCACTGACGGAACGTTACGGCAAGAAATACGGTAAGCAGGTGGCATTCCGCAAGGTGGACACGGGCATGACACGCGAGATGGTCATTGCCGCATGGGGCGAACCTTATCGAAAGACAGAGATAAAAAGGCAAGACGGGACGCTCGAAACATGGAGATTCTCGGACAACCGCTACGTGGAACTACTTGACGGGAAGGTCTTGAACGTGCGTGTATATTAGGCACGCTACAAACCTTTTTTTCATAAGAATGCAATGAGAATCTCCGTTAAAATCACTGGAGGGTGAGGGTGTTGCAAAAACTCCCTCATTCCCACACAAAGAACATCGTCAGGCAGGCGACTAACGCTATGCCGACTAGCACAATCTGAATCCTGCGTCGCGTCTCGGGCGAGCAGCTGTCAAACATCCAAGTCTTGGCACGGTTGAACTGCCATTCGCATGCCCATTTCCATCGCAGCAACAACCCCGTGAGCCACAGGGCAAGCAGTCCGCTCGCAAACAGCAACCCGTATTTCGGGTGAGCCTGCGCCCACGCGATATGTGCTCCCATCCACTCGTTAATTTTCTCGTATATATCAGTAACCATAGCGCAATGATTTAGCGGGGGTCAAATGCAAAAATAGTACTTTACACCCAATCAACCAACACTTTACGCAAAAAACATCTTATCGAAGGCTCACTTTATGCCATAAAACAGTATTTTTGCAGAAAAAGGAAAGGCAAGTTCAGTATAACACCCGTGAGTTGCGCAACTCGTTTCTGTAAAGTAGGCGGTGTTCCTGTCTCCACCCCGGATGTGGCACACCAAGCGACGGTTACTTCTTGCGACTTTGCCTGATTACAGTGGCAGACCCTGTTGCAGTGAATGATGAAAGATTCTCTCCGATACAAGACAGTCCTTTGGATGGTGTGGGTGCAGATTGCGCTCCTGCCTGTAAAATTTGCATTGCAGGTGCTATACAATGTCGGGAGACTCCATATAATAGCCGAGGATGGCTACTACGTGCACCAAGTCGCCGAAACGCGATTAAAAATCGCGTCCGCCGACCGGGGTTAATGCATAACGGAGAAGCGACTTGACACAGTTGAGTTGACTAACCCTTGAGTGACTAACCCTCTTTTTATTTAACTCGGTCACGATTTTTACGAACGCTACGTTTAATATCTGTTGCTGTTCGCGTTGAAACAATAATCGGCTTTTTTCTAACTAAATTTCTGATGTTGGAATATTTATATCTGCTATCGTGTAGCGATTTTGTAGAAATATATTGTAGAAAAGAAAACCAAGAATAACTCCAATGGACATCCAAAGAGCTATGTAACAAACTCGGTTCTTCCGTTTATCAACTGCCGACATCTTCTTTTTCATTCGTACTCGCTTTGCGAAACTGTTTAAGGCGTGCGTTGAGCAATTCGCAAAGCTCTTTTCCGTTCGTGTCCAGATTCTGAACCGTTATAAATGCAATGGCTCCATTTTGATGAAAACTAAATATCATCAGCGCCTGCATCCATCGTGACGAATGCTCCATCTTATCAATCATCGGAGCCGTTTTATAATCGATAGCCACCATCTTTACCCCACGACTTTTTATCATTCTAAACCTCCGTAAATTAGCAAAATGCAAAGTGTGGTATACACCTTTAAGCAGGAGATAATGTTCCAATCGGTCGTCATAAATTCTCAACAAAGGAATACGGAAAATTTTACTATACAGCGTAACGAGAAAGAGAAACAAGCCACCCCCTCCGAAAAAAAGAATGGCCAACCAGCCGAATAACACCTTCTTCACCGGGTCGGCAGACGGATTGTCCTGTATCCAATAGCCTATCACAGCAAAAGCCATACAGCCAATGACAAACAACAGGCTCTTCCACAAGCTGGGGTAAATGTTTATCGGTACGGCATATTCGTTCTCGGATCGTTTCATAAGCGTCTGGGTATTATAATTGCACATAGCAGTTTCACGGTATTACAACCGATATACAAAGTTACTAAAAAAAATGAGTTTAGCAGATTGTCATAGCGGCATTTCTGTTGGCTGCTCATAAGTAGGTGTTCAAAATTAATTGCCATCAAATTGTGCGCTATTTCTGAGATGCATGCCACAGTCCGAAGAGAGAGCGTAGCGGGCTACGCGACCGATGAGACTTTGGCATGCGGCCCGAAAGAGCACACAAGATGGTGGCAAAGATATAGAGGACACCTGCAAGGTCTATTGTATCGGTTAATTTTGAACAGCTACTTATTATAATTATAATACCTCACCAAATTGTGTGTTCTTGCCCGGAATGTGGCTGTAATGTTTTCATATTTACATATCAATTGTTCAGTATTTCTTAATCTTTATTTATATTAAAAATACCAAAGTCTGTTTTCCCGTTAGCTTATTTATATTAATTTTGTAGACAAAACTAAAACGCTTACAATTATCATGATTTGTCAATGACATGCCTTCTGTCGTGAAGGCGATGCATATAACTGTTGTTTGGGCAGGTTGTGTTAGTGTTGATTGTATCTTGGTAGAGTGGAATAAAACAAAACAAAAAATAAGTATAGATGAATAAAAAAGTGAAATGGGGGCTTGTGGCCTTTATTGTTTGTGCTTTGGTATGCTGGGGAATATATTCGCAGATGCCGAAACAAAATTCCGAATTGTCCCAGGCAGATAAGGTTGAAGCGGGCAGTAAGGGCAAGAAAAAGGTTCTCAACGTCAACGGAATGAGGGTTAAAAAGGGAGTGCTGTCTGATGAAATAATGGTGACAGGAACGCTTCTGCCAGACGAGGAGGTTGATTTATCGTTTGAGACTTCCGGACAAGTTGTCGAGATTATGTTCAAGGAAGGAGCCCATGTAAAAAAAGGCCAATTGTTGGCCAGGGTTAATGACAAGGTGCTGAGGGCAGAGCTGCGCCGTTTGTCGTCACAATTGAAACTTGCAAACGACCGCGTTTACAGACAGCGCACGCTGCTCCAGCATGATGCGGTGAGCCAGGAGGCCTATGAGCAGGTCAAGACCGAGTTGGCAACGCTTAAGGCAGAGATTGATGCAGTCAAGGCACAGATAGAGCAGACAGAATTGCGTGCGCCTTTCGATGGTGTGATAGGCCTGCGTCAGATAAGCGTGGGTGCTTATGCTTCTCCTACGACCGTTGTCAGCAAGCTGACCAGATATGTTCCCCTCAAGGTCGAATTTGCCGTTCCAGAGCGCTATGCCAAGGACATGAAGCCGGGCATCTCGTTGAATTTCACGGTCGACGGCTTCTTGCAGACCTTCCCTGCCAAGGTCTATGCAAAAGAGTCTGTGATAGACATGAATACCCATACCCTTACTGTCAGGGCCTTGTATGCCAATGCCAACGGTTTGCTTTCACCAGGCCGTTATGCCAGCATCAACCTCAAGAAGCAGGAAATAAAAGACGCTATAGCCATACCTGCAGAGGCAGTAGTGCCAGAGATGGGTAAAGACAAGGTGTATCTCTACAAGTCTGGCAAGGCCCAGCCTGTCGAACTGAAGCTGGGTTTGCGTACGGAAGACAGGGTACAGGTGCTTTCCGGATTGGAAGTGGGCGACACACTGATAACATCAGGAACATTGCAGTTGCGTACCGACCTGCCGGTCGTGCTCGACAGGGTCGACTAAATATAAGGGTGTCAGTATTATGAATATTTCAGAGTTAAGTATACGAAGGCCGGTGCTTGCCACCGTGATGACCGTAATCATCTTGCTTTTTGGCGTCATAGGTTATTTTTATCTTGGTGTACGCGAGTATCCTTCGGTAGACAACCCGATAATCTCGGTTCAATGTTCTTATGCCGGAGCCAATGCAGACGTCATAGAGAACCAGATAACCGAGCCGCTTGAACAAAACATAAACGGCATACCTGGCATACGGTCGCTTACCAGCGTGAGCCAGCAAGGCAGCAGCCGCATAACGGTAGAGTTTGATCTGTCGGTTGATTTGGAGACGGCTGCAAATGACGTGCGCGATAAGGTCTCGAGGGCGCAGAGGTATTTGCCTCGCGACTGTGACCCGCCAACTGTTTCGAAGGCAGACGCCGATGCATCTCCGATTCTAATGGTGGCATTGCAGAGCGAGAAGCGCCCTTTGTTGGAGTTGAGCGAGATAGCAGACTTGACCGTCAAGGAGCAGTTGCAGACCATCCCCGATGTCAGCAGCGTTTCCATCTGGGGTGAGAAGAAGTATTCTATGCGCTTGTGGCTCGACCCGATAAAAATGGCCGGGTATGGCATAACGCCCATGGATGTGAAAAATGCGGTAGACAACGAGAACGTAGAACTGCCGTCGGGTAGCATCGAGGGAAATACCATCGAGCTGGAAATACGCACTATGGGCCTTATGAACACGGCCAAGATGTTTGACGACCTTATCATTAAGCATGAGGGCAACCAGATTATCAGGTTCAGTGACATAGGGCGGGCAGAGCTTGGCGCTGCCGACATCAAGAGCTACATGAAGATGAATGGGGTGCCGATGGTTGGCGTTGTGGTTATCCCACAGCCGGGAGCAAACCACATAGACATTGCCGATGCGGTTTACGAGCGCATGGAGAAGATGAAAAAAGACCTGCCCGATGACGTGCATTATAGTTATGGCTTTGACAACACCAAGTTCATACGTGCTTCTATCAGCGAGGTTGAAAAGACGGTCTACGAGGCTTTCGTGCTCGTGATCATCATCATCTTCCTGTTTTTGCGCGATTGGCGCGTCACTCTCATTCCGTGCATCGTCATACCTGTATCGCTGATAGGCTCGTTCTTTGTCATGTATCTGATGGGCTTTTCTATCAATGTCTTGACCATGCTTGCTGTGGTGCTTGCCGTCGGACTGGTTGTCGACGATGCCATTGTGATGACCGAGAACATATACATACGCATAGAGCGTGGCATGCCCCCCATGCAGGCAGGCATAGAAGGCGCCAAAGAGATATTCTTTGCCGTGGTGTCCACCACGATAACCTTGGTGGCCGTGTTCTTCCCGATAGTGTTCATGGAGGGCACTACGGGGCGCCTGTTCCGTGAGTTCAGCATGGTCATCTCTGGTTCAATAATCATCTCTGCCTTTGCGGCCCTGACGTTTACGCCTATGCTGGCCACCAAGATGCTTAAGCAGCAGAAGCGCAAGAATGCGTTTTACCGCATGACCGAGCCGTTTTTCGACGGCATGAACAACGCCTACTCGCGCTCGTTGGACTTTGTCTTGCGCCACCGCGTGTGGGTTATTCCTGTGATGGCGGTTATGATTGGGCTCATTTTCTTCTTGTGGGGGAAGATACCTTCGGAGATGGCCCCGCTGGAAGACCGTTCGATGATAACCATCAACACAAGGGGGGCCGATGGCGTTACTTACGAGTATTTGCGTGATTACACCGAAGACATCAACCAGGTGGTCGACTCTATCGTGCCCGACGCGCAAGCCGTAGTGGCCCGTGTGTCCGACGGTAGCGGCAACATACAGGTCATGCTCAAAGACATGGCCGAGCGTGACTATACGCAGATGGAGGTGGCGGAGAAGCTCTCGAAGGCCGTGCAGAAAAAGACCAAGGCCAGGGCGTTTGTCCAGCAGCAATCGTCTTTTGGCGGACGCAGGTCGAAGATGCCTATCCAATATGTGCTCCAGGCCACCAACATAGAGAAACTTGAGAAGGTGCTGCCCGAGTTTATGGAGAAAGTATACGAGAATCCGACTTTCCAAATGGCAGATGTCGACTTGAAGTTCAGCAAGCCCGAGGCGCGAATACACATCAACCGCGACAAGGCCAACGTCATGGACGTGAGCACCCGTGACTTGGCAGAGACGCTGCAGTACGGCCTGAGCGGCCAGCGCATGGGCTATTTCTACATGAACGGCAAGCAGTATGAGATATTGGGCGAAATAAACAGGCAACAGCGCAACAAGCCTGCCGACCTAAGGTCGATATATCTGAGGAGCAGCGACGGGCGCATGATACAGATGGACAACCTCATCGAACTGGAATACAGCACTGCACCCTCTAAGCTCTACCGTTACAACCGTTTCGTCTCGGCAACCATTTCTGCCGGCCTTGCCGACGGCAAGACCATAGGCGAGGGGCTTGACGAGATGGACAAGATTGCGGCTGATGTGCTCGACGACACATTCAGGACATCGTTGGCCGGAGATTCCAAGGACTTCCGCGAGAGTGCCTCGAGCCTGATGTTTGCTTTCATACTGGCTTTGGTGCTCATCTACCTGATACTCGCGGCCCAGTTTGAAAGTTTCAAAGACCCCATGGTCATAATGCTCACTGTGCCGTTGGCCATCACCGGGGCTCTGATATTCATGTATTTCGGCGACATAACGATGAACATATTCAGCCAGATAGGTATAATCATGCTGATTGGCCTTGTGGCCAAGAACGGCATCCTCATCGTTGAGTTTGCCAACCAGAAGCAGCATGGCGGAATAGACAAGATGCAGGCCGTGCGTGAGGCGGCCTTGCAGCGACTGAGGCCAATCCTCATGACGAGCGCCGCCACTGTGTTGGGCCTGGTTCCGCTGGCTTTTGCCACGGGCGAGGGGTGCAACCAGCGCATTGCCATGGGTGTGGCCGTGGTGGGCGGAATGCTTGTGTCTACATTCCTGACAATGTATGTCGTGCCGGCTGTATATAGCTACATCTCAACCAACCAGAGTGCTAAAAACAAGAAAAAATGAAGAACAAGATAGTAATTGCATTGATGTTGTGTATGTCCGTGCCGGTTGTTGCCCAGCAGAAAGAGGGCTCAAAACAGGCCACGGTAACATTGCAGGATTGCATAGCAAGGGGATTGGAAAACAATTTCTCCATACGCATGGTCAAGAACAGGCAGCAGGTGAGCGACAACAACGCCACCCCTGCAAACGCAGGGCTGCTGCCCACCGTCGACCTGAGTGCGTCGTATGGCGGCGACTTCCACACTTCGCGGTCTACATCGCGTGCCACCGGGATTGCCACGACTGAAAAAAATGCTTACGACGGCACCCTCGACGTAGGGGTAGACCTAAACTGGACTGTGTTCGACGGCTTCAGCGTGTGGACCAATTACAAGCAACTGCAGCTGATGAAGCAGCAGGGTGAGCTCGAGACGCGGATGACTGTCGAGGACTATGTGGCATCTGTCATCACGGAATACTATAATTTCATTCAGCAGAAAATACGCCTTGAGAATTTCCGCAAGAACATGGAGCTGTCGCGTGAGCGTTTCCGCAACGTGCAGATAAGCTACAGCATCGGAACGTATTCGCTTGCCGACTACCTGCAGGCCAAGGTGTATTTCAATGCCGACAGCGCACAGTATATGAAGCAACTCGAGGCATTGAACACTTCGAGAATCAATCTCAACGAACTGTTGTCGAACGATGACGTCACGGCTTTCATAAATGTGCATGACACTCTTATCGACGTCAATCCCAACCTGCAATACGAAGACTTGTGGAGGTCGACGCTGGCCACCAACTCCTCGCTGCTGCTGGCCGACAACAATTCGGCTGTTGTGCAGGCTGAATACAAGAAAGTGATGTCGCGCGACTACCCCTATGTCAACCTGAATGTGGGCTATGGGTATACCATGAACCGCTACGAGCTGGCCGCAACGAAGAAGCGCGACAACTGGGGGCTCAGTGCCGGCGTCACCGTTGGCTTCAACATCTTCGACGGAAAACGCCGAATGCAGAAAAACAACGCACAGCTCGACATTGAGTATGCCAACCTCGAGCGCGAAAACCTCAAGCTGTCGCTGAAGGCTTCGCTCAACAATTACTGGCAGGCTTACAAAAACAACTTGCAGATATTGCAGAAAGAGCGTGAAAACCACGAGACGGCCGTTGCCAACTATGGCCTGTCGTATTACATATTCTCTGAGGGGCAGCTCTCGGGCTTTGAGCTCCGTGAGGCCCAGAACAGCCTTCTCGAGTCTGAAGAAAGCATACTTACCGCTGAGTATGACACCAAGATGTGTGAAGTGTCGCTAATGTTGCTCAGCGGCAAGGTGATGGAATACCTCGCAGGCAACTGACCTGCCTGCTGTGCCTACTGTATATTTGGGGTTTGTGTGGGGTGGATGCCTGTGGGCCGTCGCGGCCTTGCCGGGCGTCCGCCCTTCTTTTTTCGCGTGCCCCGAAAGCGGCTGCGCCTCATGGCTTCAGGGCGCCATGCCCGCCGGTGGCCCGTGGCGGCGTTTTTGTGTGCATGCGCCGGCAATGCTTCATGGGGCGGATGGTTTTCGCAAATATTTCATAATGTTAGCTTTAGAGCGCTTTATTTTATTCTGCTCACGGGGCCATTCTCGGATTTTTTGCCTACTTTTGCATCTAAAAATTTACGGTTGATGAATAGATTGGTTTTGTTTGTTGTTTTGCTGCTGTCGTTAGGCGCGAGAGCCCAGGATGCCTTTGAGCAATGTGAAGACACATGTGCCCATATCCACGGCATAGACTTGAGCCATTACCAGGGCGAGGTGTTCTGGGAGACGGTGGGGCAGAACACAAAGATGGCATACGTCTACCTGAAGGCAACCGAGGGGGGCGACTGGATAGACAAGAGATATGAGAGCAACATTGTGCTCGCCCACCAGTACGGCCTGAAGGTTGGAAGCTACCATTTCTACCGCCCAAAGACCGACCAGGCGCAGCAACTTGAGAACTTCAAGGTGCAATGCAGGCCGGGAGAGCAAGACCTCATACCGATGATAGACATTGAGACAACGAGCGGGCTGTCTACCGATGAGTTCTGTGACTCGCTATTCAAGTTTCTCGAACTTGTCGAGAAGGCCTACAAGCAGAAACCGCTGTTGTATACATTCACCAATTTCTACAACCGCCACCTTGTGGGCAAGATTGACGATTACCAGTTGATGATTGCCCAGTATACCGACGAAGAGCCGGTGCTTGCCGATGAGCGCGACATCACCATGTGGCAGTATACGGGCAAGGGGCGCATCGTCGGCGTCAGCGGATATATAGACAAGAGCCGGTTCATGGGGCAGCACGGGCTGCGGGAAATACGCTACAGGCACTGACCGACAGCGATAGTAAGAGTGATAACATAAAAAATATTCAATCAGTAATGGCAATTATTAAGTGTCCGGAGTGCGGCCACCAGGTCAGCGACCACGCAAAGACCTGTCCGAACTGCGGTATTGAGATTGAGGGCAACATAAAAAAATGCCCGGAGTGTGGAGAGATTGTGTTCAAGGAAGCTGACAGCTGTCAGGCTTGCCATCATCAGTTTGCCGGCCACGCCGTGGCCCCGGCCGGCAGTCAGGCTGATGGTTCGGAGGTGGTGCAGGTGGTGGCGCAGTATGAGTCTGACGGCCGTGAAGACGCCGGCAGGCCGCGTGGTTCCAATGGACGGGGCCGACGGGTGACCACCATCGTGGCCGTAGCGTTTGTCATAGCCCTGCTCGTGGTGTTCGGGGGCATGTATTTCTATCAGAACACGCAAGAGAAGAACGAGATAGAGGCTTACCAAAACGCCATGGCAAGCGACGAGCCGGCAGTGTTGGCCAACTTCCTCGACATATATACCGACGCCCCCGCCGCACACCGCGATTCGGTGTCGGCCAGGCTCGACAACCTGAAGAGGGTTGACACCGAGTGGGACAACGCCGTTGCCAGTGGTTCGAAGGCTGCAATAGAGCGTTATGTCAAGATGCATCCCAACAGCGTTCACCTGGTTGAGGCCAAGTTGAAGATTGACTCTCTCGACTGGGTTGCCGCCACCGAGGACAATACCGTCGAGGCATACAAGGCCTATATGGAGAACCACGCTGAGGGGCTCTATGTCTACGAGGCGCAGAAACGCTTTGAGGAACTTGACGCCCAGCAGGTTACCGACAAGGACAAGCAAGACGTTAGCAGTCTTTTCTCCGGGTATTTCACGGCGTTGGCAGCCAACGATGAAGACGGTGTGACCGCGTGTCTGGCAAACATAATGACCAGTTTCCTGCATAAGGCCGATGCCACCAAGGTGGATGTGATAGAATACATGAAGCGCATGCACTCTCAGGCCGACATCACGCGGATGTCGTTCAGGATGAATAACGACTGGAAGATAGAGAAGATTCCGGCGGCCGACGGTGCTTACGGCTATAGCGTCACGTTCTCTGTTGACCAAAAGTTGGAGCACACCGACCCGGCCAACAATGCGTTTACCACTCTGAAGGTAGAGGCGAAGGTGTCGCCCGACATGAAGATTTCAGAGCTTAACATGAAGAAGATTGTGCAGTGACGGTTTTTTCGGGCCGTCAGCCCAATGGCCCTTGTGGCTTGTCGTCCCCCGGTGTGGCCTGGCGTTTCTGCCGGCCGCACCGGGGGATGCCTTTTGTTGGGCTTGCCAGTGTGGCTGCGGCATAGACAGAAATGGCTTTCATGTATAGACGTGCCGCGCTTTATTCCGTGTTGTTGTGGCGTTGCTGTGGTACGTTTCCAGCCGTACCGGTGGCGGCCTGAGCCATTGGCGCGTGTTGCTCAGGCCTGATGGTGCCATTTTTCGCGGCCTGATGTGGGGCGGGGCTGTGGTGGGCCGGTTGGCACGACTTGGGTCGGGGCGCGTGCCCGCGTCAGTCCCGGCATGTCGGCATTGCCCCGTCGGCCACTATGTGTTGTTGCGTGACAGTTGTTTCCATGGTTTTCCTGTTGGTGCCAGGACTATACTTCCAAGCCTGTTTGCCTGTCTTGTGCTTTGCTGTTGAGGCTTCGCGTAATCTGTTGGCAGCCAGACGGTTGGGCTTTTGTGCTGTTTGGCGTTGCCGTATGGGCCGTTCGGTATGCCGTTTCGGCCTGTTTTGAGTTCCCAAACGGCCCGTTCTGTGGTGGCGAATAAATCGCAGTGACAGTTAGTGCCGCTTTTGACGGCAATCCCCAATATGCCGTCGGAGCCACAAAGCGGTTCAATTGTGTTGTTGTTATGGCAGTCCTTAGGCTTAGCCGGAGTCGTTGCCGGCAGTTAGGGGGCAGGGCGATAGCCATGCTTCCGCCTGTGTGATGCCGGTGTATTGCCGTCATTACATGTATGTCAGAGCGGGCACCCGGAGCCAAGCGGACGTTTTGGGTGAAATATGCTGTGGTGGCCTTTGTGCATCACGGTTGCACAAACCAGTGTGAAGATGCCGGGGGCAGGGGCGTGCGCACGCTTGAAAGCCGCCCGGCGCATGCCGTCCGGATGTTTGCCATGCCACTGCTTTGCAGCCTTGCAGCCATGACAAACATCCCAACCATTGGTCATTGGGCCGGTGTGGCGTGTGGCCTTTGGCATTGTTTGCATGCAGTGTGCATGCAAACAATGGGTTTATGAATTTTTTAATGTGCGCCTGTTGTTGGCCGGCACCACAATGGCGCGCGAGCATCCGGGAGCCTTGCGGCCGTTGTTTTTTCGTGCCCGACGGGCCTGGTCGCGCAGGGCGCATCCCTTGCAACCGTGGCACGGGTCGCCGGCATTCCTGATTGCCGTGTAAGCGCGCCAACCGAGGTAGGCCGTGGCGCACGATATTATGATGGCTACTATTATTGTTTGCATAGGAAAAATCGTTTGTATTCTGATTCAAAATTTGGGGTCAGCACACCTTTCCCCATGGCTTCGGCTATCTCGTCGGCCGACCAGAAGCGCCCGCCGTCCAGTTCGTTGGCGTCGGGTGTTACCGGGCCGTCGTACAGTGTGCGGAAAACATGCACCAGTTCGCGTTCCACATCGCTCTCAAAGGTGTAGCGACCGAGGAACACGGGGGCGAATCCTGTTATCCCGAGTTCTTCGGCCACCTCGCGCACCAAGGCGTTCTCGATGCTCTCGCCGTAGCCTACATGCCCGCCGGTGGCAGTGTCCCATTTTCCCGGCTGCACGTCTTTCCATTGAGGTCGCTTCTGCAGGTACAGTTCGCCCCGGCTGTTGAACACGTGCAGGTGTACCACAGGGTGTAGGGGCCTGAGTTTGCCGTGGGCCTCCTTCCTTGTTGTCTTGCCGGTCACCTCGCCCTGTTCGTTTACCACGGGCAGCATCTCACTGTAGTCGGTAGTGTCCATACGTTGCTTGTCAGTTTCTGGTCAGCCTCTTTAGCAAGGCCTTGTTGATGGCGTGTATCCTCTTGCTTTGTTTCTCAAGGTCTTCCCTTACGTTGTTGAGATTGTTGAAGAAGTCAGAGAACACGTTGAGTATCACGTTTGGCAACCTCTCGCCTTCGGTGGCGTCGGGGTTGGTTATCATTTTTATTCCCCGTTCCTCAATGTGCACGTCAATGTCAGTTCCTGTCATTATTGGGTCGCCGTCATAGTGTATAGCGCCCGGTTGGCTTCTGTGAATGTGTATGCGCTTTGCCTTGAACGTCTTTATCTTTGAGTTTTTGTCGAGCGTCCCGTTAAACATGTCGATGCTTATTTGCGGAGCGTCGAATGCCGTAAACGGTTCCATTATGATTACGTCCATCAGCCCGTCGGTCATGGTGGCCTTCGGCGCTATGTATGCATTGTTGCCGTATTGCGACGCGTTGGCACATGCAATGAGGAACGCTTTGTGCCTCGTTGCCTGCGTGTCGTCTTCCACTTCGTAGATTTCGGGTTTGTACTTCAAGCCCTCCTTGAGCACGTTCTCCATGTATGTTATCGGGCCCCGCTTGCCTGCCTCAGCAAATTTCTGGCTTATGAATGCGTCAAACCCCATGCCGCATGTGCAGAAAAAGGGCATGCTGTTTATCATACCGTAATCAAGCGCCTCGATGTTGCACCTGTTTATTATCGCAATGGCTTTCTTTATGTCCATGGGTATGCTCAGGTGGCGGGCCAGGCCGTTGCCCGAACCGCACGGCACTATGCCGAGCGCCGTGTCCGAATGCACCAGTGAGCGGGCCACCTCGTTCACAGTGCCGTCTCCGCCTACGGCCACTGCTATGTCGGTCTTCTCCGCCACGCAACGGCTGGCAATCTCGGCCGCGTGGCCGGCGTATTCTGTGAATATGACTTGGCTGTTGAACGCGCCCTTGTCAATGGACTCCCCTATTATGCGTGGAATCTCATTCTTTCCGTGCGTTCCTGAGCGCGGGTTGACTATGAATACTATCTCTTTCTTCTGAACCATCTCTATGCAAAGTTACATATTTACCTTGTAATAATACTGCTTCGCGGTATAAAAAATCACTAAATACTGGTTTTTTTTACTCAAAACAGGCATTCATTGATAAAAAATATGTAATTTTGCAGCCTGTGTAAAAAAGAAAGAATTCATAACCAAAGATGGGACAATTACAAGAAAGGTACAAGAATTATCGTGAGCCCCAGAAGTTTATGGCGGCAGGCGTGTATCCTTATTTCCGCGCAATAACCAGCAAGCAGGGCACGGAAGTTGAGATGGAAGGGCATAAGGTTCTTATGTTCGGCTCAAATGCTTATACAGGCCTTACCGGCGACCAGCGAATAATCGACGCAGCCAAGGATGCGCTCGACAAGTATGGCTCAGGGTGTGCGGGAAGCCGTTTCCTCAATGGCACCCTCGATTTGCACATACAGCTGGAAAAGGAGCTGGCCGAGTTTGAGGGCAAAGATGACTGCCTGTGCCTGTCGACCGGTTTCTCTGTCAATGCCGGTGTCATTCCTGCTGTAGTAGGCCGTGGAGATTATATAATATGTGACGATCGTGACCATGCGAGCATTGTAGATGGCCGTCGCTTGTCGTTTGCCAAGCAGCTGCATTATAAGCATAATGACATGGAAGATCTTGAGAATCTGCTCAAGACCTTGCCATACGAGGCTGTGAAGCTGATTGTTGTTGACGGCGTGTTCTCAATGGAAGGCGACCTTTGCAAATTGCCTGAGATTGTTGAGCTTAAGCATAAGTACAACTGTTCGGTGATGGTTGACGAGGCTCATGGCCTTGGCGTGTTTGGCAAAGAGGGTCGGGGAGTGTGCGATTATTTCGGGCTTACCGATGAGGTTGACCTCATTATGGGCACTTTCTCCAAGTCGCTTGCAAGCATCGGGGGCTTCATCGCCTCTGACAGTGACACGATAAACTTCCTCAGGCATACTTGCCGCACTTATATATTCAGCGCGTCCAATACGCCGGCTGCAACTGCCGCCGCCCTCGAAGCCTTGCACATACTCAAGCAGGAGCCCGAGAGGATTGAGGCATTGTGGAAGGTCACTAATTACGCTCTGCGCCGTTTCCGTGAGGAAGGCTTTGAAATAGGTGACACAGAGAGTCCTATCATTCCTTTGTATGTGCACGATGTAGACAAGACTTTCCTTGTTACTAAGCTGGCATTCGACGCCGGCGTGTTCATCAATCCTGTCATTCCGCCGGCTTGCGCACCGCAAGATACGCTGGTGAGGTTTGCCTTGATGGCTACGCATACGGAAGAACAGGTTGAACGCGGCGTCCAGGCTTTGGCTAAAATCTTTAGGGAACAAAATATAATAAAATAAATTACCCGATAATTTGCGTATTAAAGAAAATATATATACCTTTGCACTCGCAAAAGCAAATGCATTGTTTTAGTAACTAAGGTGTTCGGGGTGTAGCGCAGCCCGGTAGCGCTCCTGGTTTGGGACCAGGCGGCCGCAGGTTCGAATCCTGTCGCCCCGACATTCTAAGATAGGTGGAAGTTTAGCATGGCTTCCACCTTATTTATATATCGTTATCCCAAGTCCCAGGTGCTTTTTATGTTTTCTTTGTTATGTTTTGTTGCAAGTTTCTTTATTGGGCGGCGGATGTTATTTATAATGATGGCGACGTGGCAGTGTGCTTAACCGTGTGCCGCGGCCTCGGTGGATTGTTCATACCGGGCGGTGGAAGGAGCATTGCCAGTGTCTTCAAGTCAGGTTTTGTTATTCCATCGGCATTCTGTCGTTAATTAAACCTTAAATTGAAGCTGGCCTGTATGCTTGGCTTTGTTTATCAATATGGATTAAACGTAAATCCTGTTTAGCCTGTTTCTTGTTTCGCAGAATACAATCTCATTGCCTTGACGTACATTTTTGGTCATATCATGACATGCGTTTTTCGTTGTGTCGGTATCTGGTTGGATTCTCCCAACAACAGGTGCTGTGTTTTGTTAACGTATTTGTTGATTTCTCGTATTTGCCCACTTCAATTAAAGAAGCGTTGCGCTTGATTCACTAAGTTTTACAAAAATTTCCATAGAAATGAAGTTTTTGCTTGTTTTGTTTTCCCATTTGAGAAAATAATACTATTTTTGTGGGCGGAAACAGAAACACATATATTGAACAATCATCATAAAAATTATTGAGATGGCTAAAGTTGTAACATTAGGCGAGATTATGCTCCGCCTGTCTTCTCCTGGTCAGAAGAGATTCGTACAGAGTGATGTTTTTGATGTCGTTTATGGTGGAGGCGAGGCCAATGTGGCAGTAAGCTGCGCCAACTATGGTCATGATGCGTATTTCGTGTCCAAGTTGCCGAAGCATGAGATAGGCCAGTGCGCAGTCAATGCCTTGCGCCGTTATGGTGTCCACACAGATTTTATAGCTCGCGGGGGCAACCGTGTCGGAATCTACTATCTTGAGACAGGAGCATCAATGCGCCCCTCAAAGGTGATATACGACCGTGCCGGCAGCTCTATTGCCGAGGCCGATCCTCAGGACTTTGATTTCGATAAGATTATGGAAGGGGCCGATTGGTTCCATTGGAGCGGCATAACCCCGGCCATCAGCGACAAGGCCGCTGAGCTAACCAAGCTTGCATGCGAGGCTGCCAAGCGCCATGGTGTGACCGTTTCTGTTGACCTTAATTTCCGCAAGAAGCTTTGGACGTCGGAAAAAGCCCAAAGCATCATGAAACCATTGATGAAGTATGTTGATGTTTGCATTGGCAATGAGGAAGACGCCCAGTTGTGTCTTGGCTTCAAGCCAGACGCAGATGTCGAGGGCGGAAAGACCGATGCCGAGGGCTACTACGGCATTTTCAAGGGCATGATGCAAGAGTTTGGCTTCAAGTATGTCGTTTCTACATTGCGTGAATCGCTGTCTGCCACACACAACGGATGGAAGGCTCTGATTTACAACGGCAAGGAGTTCTATCAGAGCAAGCACTATGACATTATGCCAATAATCGACCGTGTCGGTGGTGGTGACTCTTTCTCGGGTGGTCTCATCCACGGTTTGCTTACCTACCCTGACAACCAAGGCAAGGCATTGGAGTTTGCCGTGGCTGCATCGGCCTTGAAGCATACCATACCCGGCGACTTCAACATGGTCAGCAAGGAAGAGGTTGAGGCACTTGCAGGTGGCGATGCCAGTGGCCGTGTTCAGCGTTAATGGATTAAGAAGTTTCAAAACTATATAGAAATGGCAAGATTTGATAAGATGGCAGTTCTGGCAAAGATGGGCCAGACAGGCATGGTGCCGGTGTTTTACCACAAAGATGCCGAGGTGGCAAAGAAGGTGATAAAGGCTTGCTACGATGGTGGTGTACGTGCTTTTGAGTTTACCAACCGTGGTGACTTTGCCCAGGACGTATTTGCCGAAGTGGTGAAGTATGCGGCTGTTGAGTGCCCAGAGCTTGCTCTCGGTGTCGGTTCGGTTGTCGACCCGGCCACTGCCGCACTTTACATCCAGCTTGGAGCTTGCTTCGTGGTAGGCCCGTTGTTCAACCCGGAAGTGTCGAAGATATGCAACCGCCGCCTGATTCCTTATACCCCCGGTTGCGGCAGCGTGTCGGAGATCGGTGCCGCCCAGGAGACCGGATGCGACCTTTGCAAGGTGTTCCCCGGCGACGTGCTCGGGCCGAAGCTCGTTAAAGGTTTGCTCGCGCCCATGCCATGGTCGAAGCTGATGGTAACGGGAGGCGTGTCGCCCGACGAAGCCAACCTGACATCGTGGATAGAAGCAGGTGTGTTCTGCGTTGGCATGGGGTCAAAGTTGTTCCCGAAAGACGTGGTGGCTGCCGGCAATTGGCAGGCCATAACAGACAAGTGCGTGGAGGCTCTTGGTTATATTGCTAAGGCACGCGCATAATATTGTTACGACAAAAGGCTCCGTGTGGCTGTTGTGCCTATGGAGCCTTTTGCTTTTCTCAGCTTGTTCATGTGTCGATAGGCAGCAGGTAGACAGGCTGAATGATGCTTCTTATGCCTATCACTATCGAAATCTTGATTCAGCAGAGGTATACGCACGCAGGGCATACGGCTTGTCTGGCAAGTATGGCGACGGCAAGGCCGAAGCCATTAACAACCTGGCTTTTGTCCATATCATGCGCATGGAGTATGCCGAGGCGACAGAATTGCTCGACGGAGTAGAGAAGTGTACCGACAACCAGGTAGAACTGCTTGTCTCCGACGTGTTGCGTATGCGTATACGCCAGCGAAAGTCAGACAACCGAAGCTTTTATGACAGCAGGGAGAGTGCCAGGGCGCGGCTGCTCAGAATCAACGAAGAGCGAGGCCAGTTGGATTCGCGCCTGCAGCGCCGTTTGCTGTATGCCGAGGTAGAGTATGCCATAGTCAGTTCGGCATATTACTATTATGTAGGCTTGGACAGCCTTGCTGCCAATGCCTTGCTATACGTGGATGCAGACGAGGTGATGCACAACGACACTGCCCAATACCTGAACTACCTGTACAACATAGGTTCGGGCGGAATCATTGTGGAGCCAACGGCAGAGCAGACTCGCAGCAAGGAGTTCGACTGCCTTTGGGAGTGCTACGTCATAGCGTCGCAGAACGGTTATGATTTCTTTGTGGCAAATTCGCTCGAAGCAATGTCGGAGCTGATGTTGGAGTCGGAGTCAAATGCCGACTCGCCGTCGGTAGGACAGTTGTTTGCCGAATATATTGGGTCTGACGACGACATAATGCCTGTTGAACTGGCCGAAGAGTCGCAGCGGTTGTTTGCTTCTTACGGAGATGTTTACCAGGTTGCGGGGGCTTATCGTACCATGGCATCGTGCTATATTGCCGATGACGACTACCAGTCGGCACTGTCCTGCCTTGAGGCATCGTTGGCCAACCAGCAAATACAGCAGGCGCCCGACCTCGTGGCGAGCATCCGCGAGCAGCTGAGCATAGTATATTCTGGCCTCGACGACAAGCCGGCAAGCGACTACAACCGCAACATCTACCTCGATTTGCAGGAGCAGACCAGGCAAGACCGGTATATGGAGTCGCGTGCCGGCATGTTAAGTCAAACGGTAGAGCAGCTAAATGTGATGATTGTTGCGGTAATCTTTGCCATTGCGCTGCTGCTGGTAATGCTATGGCTGTTTGACCATATGTATCGCAGAAAGAAGGCCCGTGGCAGTATTGACGAACTGTTGGTGCCATTGCGTGAGTGGCATGAGCGCCAGTCGGTGCAGATGGAGGAACTGCGCCGAAAGCGTGAGGCCATCGACGAGGAGAAGCAAGTGTGCCTGCTGCGCAGGAAAGAGTATGCCCGCCAGAACATAGAGAACCGTGCAAAGCTGTCGCTCGTAGGTGCCGTAGTGCCGTTCATAGACCGCATAATCAACGAGCTCGACCATCTGTCAAGCCGATGCGAGCCATTGCCCGTGCGTGAGGGGCGCTACACTTACGTGGCCGAGCTGGCCGACAAGATAAATGAATACAACGATGTGCTTACCCATTGGATACAGTTGCGGCGCGGACAGTTGAGCCTGCACATTGAAAGCTTTTCGCTGATGCCACTGTTCGCCTTGGTGGGCAAGAGCCGCACGGCCTTTGCCATGAACGGCATAGAGCTTTGCGTGAAGGATACCGATCTCGTGGTCAAGGCCGACAAGACACTCACCCTCTTCATGGTCAACACGCTGGCCGACAACGCCCGCAAGTTCACCGGGCGTGGGGGAAGGGTCGTCATTGAGGCCGCCGACCGCGGCAACCTTGTCGAAGTGTCGGTCAAGGATAACGGTTGCGGCATTGCCGAAGACAAGTTGGGGCATATATTCGACTATAAGCTGCATGAAGGCCATGGCTTCGGGCTCATGAATTGTTGGGGAATAATGGAGAAATACCGTAAGGTAAGCCAGGCCTTCCACGACTGCACTATCAAGGCCGAGAGTGAACCCGGGCGCGGGAGCCGTTTCTCCTTCCTGCTGCCCAAGGGCAAGCTGCGCCAGTTGTGCGTTCTGGCCGCCCTCTTGCCGACCGCCGTTGCCGGTGTCTGGGCCATCGGCCACCACGCCGGTAGGCCAGGTCCGAGGGCGGGGTCAGAGTTGTCTGTGGCTGCCGCATTTGCCGACAGCGCATACTTTTCAAACATCAGGGGCGACTACGCAATGGCCCTTGGCTACGCAGACTCTTGCATAAGCCACATAAACCGGCACTACAGCCAGGTAAGGCCCGACGGCAGTCAGTGGATGCAACTGGTCGGGGCAACCCATGGGCTGCCGGCAGAGATATGCTGGTACCGTGACAGCGTGCCCACCAATTACAACATTATACTCGACATACGCAACGAGAGTGCCGTGGCTTCGCTGGCGTTGCACGACTGGGAGGCTTACCATTTCAACAACCGGTCTTACACTCAGCTCTTCAAGGAAATGTCTGCCGACAGCACGCTTGCCGATTACTGCCGCATAATGTCGCAGTCGAAGGTCAACAAGACTATTGCCGTAATACTGCTGTCAATATTGCTTGCGATGATATTGCCGGCCTATTACTTCATGTACTACAGGCACAGGCTTTACTACCGCTTCTGCGTAGAGCGCATAAAGTCTATAAATGAAATACTGCTCGGCGACTCCGACACGGCCGAGAAGCTAAGCCGTATGGAGTCGCTCGTCAGGGAGTCGTATCCCGACAGCCTCCAAGCCATTGTCAGCAAGATACAGGATGCCTTGACAAAGTCTATCGAGACGGGTGAGAAGTGGCGCGCCGACATAGAACTGGCCGACGACGAGCTGCACCGCATTGAATACGAGGCAGACAATGTTTACGTGGCCAACTCGGTGCTTGACAATTGCCTCTCGACGCTGAAACACGAGACCATGTATTACCCGAGCCGCATAAGCGCGCTGGTGGCCGGGCGCGATGCCAACCTTGAAGTGATGCGCGAGCTCGTGGCCTACTATCGCGAGATATACTCTACGCTCAGCCTGCAGGCCATGCGGCAGCTGGCCCACACCGGCCTGTCCATCGGGTCGGTGAGCGTGAGGCAGCTGCTCGGCCCGTCGGTTGCCGATGTCTGCGTGCTCGGCGACGCCGGGGCACTCGAGTATATGTTCGAGATACTGCGCCGCCAGCAGGGCTTTGCTGGTGTCAGAGTCGGCGAAGATGCTGCCGACGGCCGCTACGTGGTGTTCGTAGTCAGCATATCCGGCGTCGAGCCCGGCAAGGTTGGGGCCATGTTCACACCTTCGGTAGACAACATCCCCTACCTGGTGTGCCGGCAGATAGTGAGGGAGCATTCCGAGGCCACAGGCCGCAGGCGATGCGGCATGGCGGCCTTCCCTGCAGAGGGTGGGGCCGCCATCGAAATCACACTGCCCAGGCGTTGAGCCAAGCAGGCGCTGGCGCTGCTGCACTTTTGTGCCACCATGTTGCAGGTGGCGCGGTTGAAAATAGGCTACACAGCAGGTTGCATTGGCAGAGCCGGCAATGGCCGGTGGGCGGGAAGGGCCGTTTGGCACGCCAAGACGGGCCGTATGGCGCCCTCATACGGGCGCTTTTGCAATGCAGGATGCCCCGTTTGGCAAATGGCTGTGGCCCAGACCGATAGGCATCGAGGTCGATATGGCGAATAATTTTTACATAAATGCCGGGCGCCAAGGCCTTTGGTGGCATAGCCGGCGCACAATTATCAACAAGTAATATAAATACGAAGATGGACAGATTTAGTGTTATAATAGTAGAAGACGTGCCGTTGGAGCTCAAGGGCACCGAGGGAATACTGCGTACCGACATACCCGAGGCCGACGTCATAGGCACGGCCGACAGCGAACCCGGCTACTGGCAGTTGGTGAAAAGGCAGCAGCCCGACTTGGTGTTGCTCGACCTGGGGCTCAACGGCTCTACCACCATAGGTGTGGAGATATGCCGCCGCACGAAAGAACTGTACCGCAACGTGAAGATACTCATATTTACAGGCGAGATACTCAACGAGAAACTGTGGGTCGACGTGCTCGACGCAGGGGCCGACGGCATCATACTCAAGAGCGGTGAACTGCTCACACGGTCCGATGTGCGCAGCGTCATGGAGGGCAAGCGGCTGGTGTTCAACGAGCCAATATTGCAGCGGATAGTTGAGCGTTTCAAGGAGACGGTCAGCAAGCAGGTGGCAAAGCAGGAGGCCGTGGTAGACTGCGAGATTGACGAGTACGACGAGCGCTTCCTGCGACATTTGGCTTTGGGCTACACCAAGGAGCAGATAGCGGGCCTTAGGCGCATGCCTTTTGGGGTGAAGAGCTTGGAAAAACGCCAGAACGACTTGGTGCAACGGCTCTTTCCCAACGGCAACGGCGGTGCCAATGTCAATGCCACGCGCCTGGTGGTCAGGGCCATCGAACTGGGCATTATCGACATCGACAACCTGCACCCCGATGAAGACTAAGGTGTTGCCATACGCGGCCTTGGCCCTGTTCGTGGCCGAGATGCTGCTCTGCCTAGTCTCGTGGATTGTCAGCGTGCTGCTGCCCGAGAGCGGCGTGCGCAGCGCATTCAGCGGCGAAGGGCTAAGGTGGCTGATGGGGCATTATGCCGAATTCCTGGCCTCGCCGCTCCTGGCGTGGCTCTTGCTACTGTCGATGGCTTACGGTACTTGCCGCGGCAGCGGCATCGGACGGCTGTTGGTGCCGGGCCGTGCCATCCGTTACCGCGAGCGCATAGCCGTAGTCACGGCTTTGTGCACGGCCGTGGTCTATCTGGGTGTCGTCGCTTTGCTGTCGTTGATACCCCATGCCGTGCTCCTGAGCGCCACCGGGCGGCTCTTCCCTTCTCCGTTCGCTTCGGCCCTGGTTCCGTTGGCTTGCTTCGGCACAATACTTGTCTCGGTGGTCTATGGCGTGGTGTCGGGGGCGTTTGTATCGGTGTCTGGCGTCTACAGGTCGTTGGTTTTGGGTATAAGCAAAGCCTCCGGGTTGTTCCTGTTCTATTTGTTGTTAATCCAATTGTATTATACACTGTGCTTTGCCTTCCTGCAAAACACCAACTATTGGGTATTGTGGATGTGAGCGTTTTGCCCTAACTTTGCAACCGTAAAAAGGAACATTAACCAATAGACAGAATAGAGATGAATAAGACAATTGTTATTTACGGCTCGTCTACCGGCACGTGCCAGTCTATCGCAGAGAAGATAGCAAGCAAGCTCAAGGTAGAGGCCATCGACGTGCAGACGCTGGATGCGGGCGTGGTCGATTCATACGACAACCTGATAATAGGCACGTCGACATGGGGTGCGGGCGAACTCCAGGACGATTGGTACGATGGTCTGAAATTGCTTCAAGGCGCCAACCTCTCGGGCAAGACCATCGCAATATTTGGTTGCGGCGATTGCGAGTCGTATGGCGATACATTCGTTAGTGCCATGGGCGAGTTGTATAATGGCTTGAAGGGCAGCGGTGCCGCCTTCATCGGGCGTGTGCCCACCGCCGGCTACAATTTTTCAGACAGCGAGGCGGTGGTCGACGGCGAGTTTGTGGGCCTTGCCCTCGACGACGTCAACGAAGAAGACAAGACCGACGAGCGCATTGACGCATGGATAGAAAGCATAAAAGATAAACTCTGATCTCCCTACTTTGAGATTCATAAAGTATTTGTTTAGTTTTAATGATATGGAGACAGGCTGTGAAGTCTGTCTCCGTTGTTTTCGTTAAATTATCCCCCAAGGCGATTTTCTGCCCTTAAAGGTCACCACATTGCGATATTATTATTACTTTTGTAAACCGAAACAGTGTGTAAATTTAACTGACAAGATATGCAAAACATTTGTATCGTAGCAGGTGCCCGCCCTAATTTCATAAAGGTGGCACCCATCATGTGGGCAATAAACAACGCCAGGCAGAATGGCCTTGACATCAGTTTCAAGCTCGTGTACACAGGCCGCAGCGATGACCCCACGCTCGAGCAGACGTTGTTCGCCGACCTTCAAATATCGCAGCCCGATGTGTATCTCGGAGTGGATTGCGACAGCCTCAACGAGCTCACGGGCCGGGTAATGGCCGAGTTTGAGCGGTATCTTGCCGCCAACAAGACCGATGTGGTGATAGTGGTCGACGATTTGGCCTCTACCATGGCCGTTGCCATTGTTACAAAGAAGTGTGGCGTCAGGCTTGCCCACCTCGTGGCAGGCACGCGTTCGTTTGACATCAACATGCCAAAAGAAATCAACAGGCTTGTCATCGATGGTCTGAGCGACTACCTCTTTACCGCCGGGGCCGGCTCGAGCAGCATAGTGACGCGCGAGGGAGCCGCCATGTCGCAGATTTACATGGTGGGAAACATACTCATGGACACGCTCCGCTTCAACCATTCACGCTTGCGCCGGCCAGCTGTCATAGACAGCCTGGGCATATCCGAAGGCCGGTATTTGCTGTTCACGCTGAACCGCAAGGCATTGCTTTCCGATGAAGGCAAGTTGAAACGCATGCTCGTTGCCATGGTCGATGCGGCCGGAGAGGTGCCTGTTGTTGCACCTCTGCGCAAGCCGGCGTCTGATGTTGTGGCTGGGTTTGGGCTGCCGTCAGGGTCGTTCTTTGCCATCGAGCCGTTGCCATACCTTGAGTTCGGCTATCTCTCGGCCCATGCCATGGGCATCGTAACCGACTCGGGCAATGTGGCGGAAGAGGCAACTTTCAACAACATACCGTGCGCAACGCTCAACAGTTACACCGAGCACATCGAGACGGTGAGCCAGGGTTCAAACGTGCTTGTGGGCGAAGATGCCGTCAGGCTGGGCCAGGCCGTCGGCGAAATGGTGGCCGGCAAGTGGAAGAAATGCTCACTGCCAGACCGTTGGGACGGCAGGACGGCCGAGCGCATAGTGAGGATTCTGGCAGAGATGAAATAGTGGGCGGCTGCCATGGCGGTCCGTCCTGAGCCGCCCTGCCATGCCGGCAGGGCGGCTCCTTTGTACGTTCAAATATGCTGTCGCGGCTAATGTTTTGCCCATATCATTTCATTATGTGGAATAAAATGCTTAACTTTGCCACCGCAATAGGTTCACTATAGACTGTGATTAAAATGGGAACAGGGTGTGAATCCCCGACAGTCCCGCTGCTGTGATTTGTCCTTATTGGTTACAAACAACAATGTCACTGACTGCATCTAAGCCAATCGGGAAGACGTTTGTGTCTGGACATTAAGTCAGAAGACCTGCCATTGCGGAGTTGTTCTTCATCAATGCCTCGCGGAAAAGGCTTGTGAAGAGAATCAATTATTTCCTTTTGTTGGGATGAGAATATACGTGTTGGCATTTATGAGTGCCGCCATATCTTGCTGCTATTCGCAGGAACACGCACATGGGAGGCTCGACAGCGTCCAGCATGTGCGTGAAGTGGTGGTCGTGTCAAAGCCTTCCGGGCGCGATGTCATACCCGCCCAGCGCCTCAACGGAGAGCAACTGGAGCGGCTTGGCAGCTATTCGGTGGCCGATGCCATGAGATATTTCTCCGGCATACAGATTAAAGACTATGGCGGGGTGGGCGGAATAAAGACCATAAACG
This sequence comes from Marseilla massiliensis, assembly GCF_023336985.1. Lineage (NCBI taxonomy): Bacteria > Pseudomonadati > Bacteroidota > Bacteroidia > Bacteroidales > Prevotellaceae > Marseilla > Marseilla massiliensis. The sequence continues at coordinate 80,417 of NZ_JAMBLP010000012.1, forward strand.
TGAGGAGCATGGGCAGCAGTCACCTCGGGGTGTATTACGACGGGGTGGAGTTGGGCAATGCGCAGAACGGCCAGGTAGACCTCGGACAGTTCTCTTTGGACAACGTCGAGGAGATTGCGCTGTACAACGGGCAGAAGAGTGCCATCTTCCAACCGGCCAGTGACTTCGGCAATGCAGGCTCCGTGTACATACGCACAAAGGCCCCTAGCTTTGCCGCCGGCAAGCCCTACAACCTCAAGACGAAGGTAAAGTACGGGTCGAGCGGCGAAGTGTGGAGCTTCTCGTCGCTCTACGAGCAGCGCCTGTCGAGTGCCGTCAGCTCGTCGGTGAGCGTCGGGGCACTGACGGCGACGGGCAAATACAAGTTCCGTTACAGGCGCAGCAACACCGACGGGACAACGGCCTACGACACCACTGCCGTGCGCCAGAACGGCGACATGTGGGCCATCAGGGCCGAGGCCAACCTGTATGGGGTGATCAATGGCGGCAACTGGATGTTCAAGGCCTACACATACAACTCGGAAAGAGGCATACCCGGCGCCATTGTAAACAACGTATGGCGGCGCGGGGAGCGCCAGTGGGACCACAACACCTTCTTTCAGGGTAGCCTGCGGAAGGAATTCTCTGAGCGGTTCAGTTCGCGCCTGACGGCAAAATACGCTTATTATGATACGCACTATGTAAACAACGACACTACGACCATGCTCATAGACAACTATTACAAGCAGCAGGAGGCGTATGTGTCGCTGGCCAATGTGTATGAGATACTGAAGGGTTGGAGCGCTTCGGTGAGCTATGATTTCAAGTGGAACAAGCTCAATTCCGACCTGCGCAACTTTGTTTTCCCCCGCCGATACTCACATTACGTATCTGTGGCAACGGCCTACGACGGCAAGGTGGTGAAGGTGCAGGGCAGCCTGCTGGGCACGTTTGTGAAAGACAACGCCACAAACCAGGCCGGGCGTTCGGCCGTCAGCATGGTCACCCCGGCTGCGTTCGTTAGCGTTTACCCCTTTTCTTCGCCTGCGTTCGCATTGCGGGCGTTTGCAAAGAAAAGTTTCCGCATGCCCACGTTCAACGAACTCTACTATACCGAAGTGGGCAACGCGTCGCTCAAGCCCGAGACGGCAATACAGTACAACCTTGGCTTTGTGCTCTCAACAGACTCGGGGCCATCGTGGCTTGGCAGCCTCAGCTTGCAGGCCGACGGATATTACAACACCGTCCACGACAAGGTAGTGGCCTATCCCAAGGGCCAGCAGTTCCGGTGGACTATGCTAAACCTCGGGCGGGTTCATATAGCGGGAGTCGACGTGCAGGCTCAGGCCGACATCCGGCCGGCGCGCCATCTGGGCCTGTCTGCCCGTTTGCAGTACACATTCCAGCAAGCGCGCGACGTCACTTCGCCATCGCTGTCATATTACGAAGACCAGATTCCATATATACCAAGGCACAGCGGGTCGGCCATAATAGCCTTGAGCTACAAGGGGTTCGACTTTAATTACAGTTTCATTTACGTTGGCGAGCGTTACAGCCAGCAGGAAAACATACCCGTAAACCATGTCCAGCCATGGTATACAAGCGACTTGGGGCTGACTTACAGGGTGCGTATCGGCAAGGTGGAGGCAAGGTTTGCTGTAGAGGTAAACAACCTGTTCAGCCAGGATTATGACGTGATACTCAACTATCCGATGCCAAAGCGCAATTATGCGGCGTCGGTTGAAATAACTATCTAATGTGGAATAAAGCATATAAATCTGTGATGAAGAAGGCAATATTCATTCTTATGGCCGCCCTGGCGGTTGCTGCATGCCGCGAAGACGAGCTCGTCATACCCTCCGACACACAAGACACCGGGGGCAGCTCTGTGGGTGGCAGCATCGTGGGCATGTATGTGCTTTGCGAGGGAAACATGGGAACGAACAAGGCATCGGTTGACTATCTCGACTTGTCGGGCAACGGGTCGAATGTGGTTTACCATCGAAACATATACCCGGAGCGCAATCCCACCGAGGTCAAGGAGCTGGGTGACGTAGGCAATGACATCAAGGTGAACGGCAACAGGGTGTGGATGGTCATCAACTGCTCAAACATGGTGGTGGTGGCCACGGCCGACTCTTGCCGCAAGGTGGCGAAAATAGACATACCGAATTGCCGCTATGTCACCTTCGACGGGGCTTTCGCCTATGTCAGTTCGTATGTGGGCCCTGTCGAGGTGGGCGGAACCGAGCACCTCGGGCGGGTTTACAAGGTTGATACGGCAAGCTACAAAAAGGTCGATTCGGTCACCGTGGGCTACCAGCCCGAGGAGATGGCCGTGCTCGGAGGCAAGCTCTATGTGGCCAACAGTGGCGGTTACCTGCTCGACCACCGCGAGAAGACGGTCAGCGTGGTCGACTTGGCTTCGTTCACCGAGGAGGGCAAGATTGAGGTTGCGCCCAACTTGCACCGCCTCAGGGCCGACAGGCACGGGCGTTTGTGGGCAACGTCGCGTGGCGACTACTGGACAGAGCCGTCGCGCCTGTTCCGTCTGACGCTCGATGCCGCTGGAACGTCGGCCTCTGTCGACACGCTCGACATACCAGTGTCTGACCTTTGCATCGTCGGCGACTCGCTTTACTATATCGGTGTAGAGTGGAGCTATGAGACCTCGAGCAACAAGATAGGGCATGGCATAGTCGATGTGGCCAGGGCCGAGCCGCTGGCTTCGTCGCTCACTTCGGCCCCGGAGTTTTCGGAGATAACCCTGCCTTATGGCATAATCGTCAACCCCGAAGACCGCGACTTTTATGTAATGGATGCAAAAGACTACCTGTCGAGCGGACAGCTCTATCACTTCCGTGCCGACGGCACGTTTGAGTGGCGTGTGTGGACAGGCGACATACCCGGTCATGCTGCATTTGTATATAAGTGAAAACCAGCGCGGCCGGCCTGCGGCCATTGTCAATATTGATTTCCGTCTTGGCCTGGCCATGCAATGCGCTGGCAGACAGCGAGTTGCAATATGGGCTGTTTCGCAACCTGAAACAGGCCGTTTCATACGGCCAAACGGCCCTTGTCTCACTGCCGTACGGCGCTTTTGGCAATCCCGGCAGTTTGCAGGGGCGGCCCGGTTGGCGCCATGTAAACCAATTTCATCGGTTATGCCACCGCTTGGCTTATTTTTAATCATTTTAGTATATGGTGTAATATAAACAGTATATGGAGAAAAAATTACTATTATTATCTATGGTTGCGGCAGCGGCTTCCGTGTCTTACGGACAGCGCATGGATGCCGTAACAGAGCACAGCAAGTATATCAAGGCTGTTGACGAGTATGTGCCTGCACCCGGACAGTTTGTCAACACCATGCCGAAGTATGAAGAAGGCGACGACGCAGCGGCAATGGTTGCAAAGTGTACCGAGGCCATTGCGGGCAACAAGCGCGGCATGGTATGCCTTGGGGCTTACGGAGGCTATGTCACGTTTCACTTCGACCACAGCATTGCCAACGTAAGCGGGCAGAGAGACATTTACATCAGCGGCAATGCCATTGGCAGCGGAGCCGAGCCGGGCATAGTGATGGTGTCTAAGGATGCCAACCACAACGGGTTGCCCGACGACGAGTGGTATGAGCTGGCGGGCAGTGCCGACGTCGACAGTGTGGGCAAGGTGGTGTACGGATATGAGATAACCTATTCGCTCGATGCCATGAACAACGTGCCATGGACAGACAACCAGGGCAACAGCGGCACCGTTGACAGGAACGCGTTCCACCGGCAGGAATACTTCCCTTTGTGGCTTGAAAGCCCTCTCGTGTTCAGTGGCACACTGCTGCCCGACAACGCTTACAACCGTGCTTCGGGGGCGTCGGAGTTTTGGGTGCGCGATGCCTTGCGCTACGGATATGTAGACAATGTGGCCAACACCGACTCTGCAGGCTGCAGTTTCGACATCGACTGGGCAGTAGACGCCGGGCGCAATTCGGTGAGCATAGATTTCGTTGATTTCGTCCGCGTGTATACCGGGGTCAACCAAGTGTGTGGATGGACTGGCGAAACGTCTACCGAGGTGACCGGGGCAGAAGACCTGCACCTGCAGGCATCGCTCGACGCCATCATGGCTTCGCCGCTTCAGACTGCCACATTCGAGGAAATGGCCCTCGGAACAGACGGATATTGGAACGGCTCAGACACTACGGGCGTAAAGACCGACGGCGGTTACGGGTCGGTGGCTTATGCCAACAGCGTCGTAAGCGGTTCTTTCCGGTTCAACAACACTTATAATGTGACATGGAGCTCCTGGTCGGGCTTTGCCGTTTCCAACAAGACATCGGTTGTGTTCAATGGTTACGACGACCAGTATAACAGTGCCGTAGGCCACGGCTATGACGGCTCGGACAACTATGCGGTGGCATATCCCTACGGCGAGGTCGTAGAGGTTTTGAACCGCCCCGAAGGCGAGGTGCTGAGCGGATTTTATGTGACCAACACTGCCAACAACGTCAAGGCTTACCTTGAAGGCGACGGCATGACCGGTAAGTTTGAGGCCGGCGACTGGTGCAAGCTCACCATAACGGGCTATCATGCCGACGGCAGCACGGCCGAGGTAGAGGTTTATCTTGCCGACTACCGTGCCGAGTCGGAAGCCGCCCGCGGCTACTTGGACTACTGGCAGTGGGTAGACCTGACCTCGCTGGGCAAGGTCACTTCGCTTGGCTTTGCTGTAAGCAGCTCGCATAACAATGAATATGGAATGACCACCCCGGGTTATTTCTGCATGGATAATTTAGGCGGCACGCCCGATGAGACGTCGTCTGTCGCCGACAAGGCTGTAAGCCGGCCGTCGAATGCCGTCGAGACTGAGCGCTACACCATGGGCGGGCAGCGAGTGTCGTCGCCAGTGCCGGGTGTGAACATAGTGAAGATGTCTGATGGCACCGTACGTAAGGTATTTGTAAAATAAATGAGAATACTACAACTTTTTGCGGCACTTATGTGTCTTGTAGGCTTTGCTGCTTGTGGCGACGGTACCAAACCGTCGTCACAAGCAGCTGGCGACACTGTCGATTTCAAGTATGCCAGACTGTTGCATGCTGTCAGGCACGATGGCTATACGGAGGTAAGCATATCCGACCCGTGGCACAAGGGAAAGGTGTTGCATAGGTATGTCCTTGTGCCTCGGGGTGGCAGTGTGCCCGGCAATGTGCCTGAAGGCACGGTGGTGCGTGTTCCCCTGCAACGGGTGATACCGTTTTCGGTTGTCCACGCCGGCCTGGTCATGGACTTGGGCCGTACGGAGACCATCGTAGGCCTGGCCGACGTGCAGTATGTTCGCAATCCGATGCTGCGGCGTCTGTGCAGCGAAGGCAAGGTGGCCGACGTCGGCAGCTCGATGAGTCCGGCTGTGGAGCGGATAATGGACGCCGCCCCCGATGCCGTGCTGGTGTCGCCGTTTGAGAACTCCGGCGGCTATGGTCGCCTTGAGGAGACCGGCGTTCCCGTCATCGAATGCGCCGAGTATATGGAGCCAACAGCCTTGGGGCGGGCAGAGTGGATGAGGTTTTTCGGCATGCTTATGGGGCGGGAGGCTTCTGCCGACTCGCTGTTTGCCGTGGTCGACAGCAGCTACGGTGCGTTGAAGGCCATGGCTGCATCGGCGCAAACCCACCCGACGGTGCTGATGGACAAGAAGACCGGTTCGGTGTGGTATGTGCCGGGTGGGCGCAGCACCCTCGGTGGCATGATTGCCGACGCAGGCGGCGTCTATCCGTTTGGCCAAAATGCCGATGCCGGCAGTCTGGCTTTGCCTTTTGAGACCGTGCTCGAGAAGGCCGGAGAGGCTGATGTGTGGGCCTTCAGGTACAGCGGAAACCGTCCGGCAACCTATTCTTCCCTGAAGTCGGAGTTTCATGGTTACGGTCAGCTTAAGGCTGTGGGCACCCACAAATGCTTTGGCTGCAACGTCGATGAGACACCGTTTTACGAGGAGACGCCTTTCCGGCCGGATTTCCTCCTGGCAGATTTCATTCAGATGTTCCACCCGGAGCTGGCGGGCCTGCATGGCCTGCGTTATTTCCATCCCGTGGCGGAGTAAACTTCATAAAGCGCGCATTATGGTCAAGGGTGTGGCTCGCTGTTTGTGGATGCTGCCGCTGGCGGCTCTGCTTTTCGTGTTGAACTTGGTTTACGGGGCGGTAGACATACCGGCAGGCGAGGTCGTCTCGGTGTTGCTCGGCCATCCTGCCGCCAAGCCGAGCTGGGCGTTCATAGTGCTCGAGTCGAGGTTGCCACAGGCTATTACGGCCATGTTGTCCGGCGGGGCGCTGGCCGTTAGCGGCTTGATGCTTCAGACGGCGTTCCGCAATCCGTTGGCCGACCCGTCCATCTTCGGCATCAGCAGCGGTGCCGGGGTGGGGGTGGCGTTGGCGCTGCTGCTCTTCGGCGGCACAGTCACGGTGGGTTCTTATTCCACTACTGGCTTTGTTGCCGTGGTCATGGCTGCATTTGCCGGTGCAATGGCCGTGATGGCCATAGTGTTTCTGTTCTCTATCGTAGTGCGCAACAATGTCATGCTGCTTATAATAGGCATTATGGTGGGCTACCTTGCCTCGTCGGTCACTTCACTGCTCAACTTTTTCGCGACAGAAGAGGGGGTTAAGTCGTATGTCGTATGGGGCATGGGCGACTTCAGCGGAGTGTCGATGCGCCAGCTGCCGGCGTTTGCAACGATAATCATTGCCGGCATGGTTGGTGCGGTTCTGCTTATCAAACCGCTCAATCTATTGCTCCTCGGCGAAGGCTATGCAAGGAACCTTGGCGTTAGTGTCGTGCGAGTGCGCAATTGGCTTTTGGTCATCACAGGTTTGCTCACGGCTGTAGTTACAGCGTGTTGCGGGCCCGTTTCGTTCATAGGCCTGGCGGTTCCGCACATCGCCCGCCTGCTTATACCTGTGTCAGACCACCGCATACTGTTGCCCTCTACCGTCTTGATGGGGGCGGTGGTGGCCTTGGCGTGCAACTTGTTTTGCGTGCTTCCCGGAGGCGGGGGCATCATACCGCTCAACGCCGTTACCCCAATCATCGGCTCACCGGTGATTATATATATAATAATGAGGAATCGGAGCTGATGTAAACGTTTGCTTGCAAATATTCCGTTTGTTAATCTTCTGTTTGACATTTTATTGTTATCTTTGCCGAAACATTGTTTTAGGGACGTTTTCACATGCCTTGGCATGGCCTTGGTTCCTAAGTCTCTGCAGTGAGGCAGAGAGCTTGCTTTGGCAACATTTCTATTAATTAATATGAAGAGAATAACATTTGTTCTTTGGGCTTTGATGGCTATCATGCCGTTGGCCGCAGCGGACAATTCACGCATTGTCCAGAATTTCAACTTTGATTGGCGCTTCCATGCCGGTGATGTTGCGGATGCACAGAACGTGTCATTCGATGATGGCGGATGGCAAAGCGTCGTTGTGCCGCACGACTTCCAGATCAGTCAGCCGTGGGTTGCACCCGCAAAGGGTGAGAAAGCCGACAACAGCGACATTGCCAGCAATGTAAAGAGCAGGCTAAGTTCGCGTGGCTTCAAGGAGATGGGCATAGGATGGTACCGCAAGACGTTCACTCCCGATGAGGCGTGGAAGGGAAAGCGCATACTGCTCGACTTCGAAGGGATAATGCTCGTGGGCGACGTTTATCTTAACGGCGAGCGGGTTGGCGGAACGGAATATGGTTACCTTGGCTTTGACATCGATGTTTCCAAGTTGTTGAAGTTTGGCCAGCCCAACGTTGTCGCAGTGAAGGCGAACACGCAAAACCCGGAAAATTCACGTTGGTACACGGGCGGCGGGCTGTTCCGCGATGTGAACCTGATTGTCACCGACCCGCAGCAGCACTTCACGAGGCACCCTCTTTATATTACTACACCTAAGGTGAGCGAGGCCCAGGCCACGGTGATGGTGCAGGCAGAGATGGCTTGCTACCTCCGCGTGAAGGACTTTAAGGTGAACACAAAGATTGTCGACGGCGACGGCAACACCGTATCCGATGTGACAAATGACATTCCTTACAACCGAGGGCAGAAGGTGAATGAGTACATCGTTGACAGCGTCACCATCAATTCACCAAGGCTCTGGAGCTGCGAGACGCCTCACTTGTATAAGGCCATAGTCTCTATTTTAAGGCCGGATGGTACCATCGCCGACCAAGTATGCGAGAATTTCGGGGTTCGTTGGTTTGAGTATTCACCGGAGTTTGGCTTCAAGCTCAATGGCAAGAAGGTGCTTTTCAAGGGCAACGCCAACCACCACACTCTCGGCGCGCTCGGTGCCGCGGCCTATCCGCGTGCCATGGAGAAGCGCATACAGTTGCTTAAGCAGTTTGGCTTCAACCATATCCGTACGTCGCACAACCCATACAGCAAGTCGTTCCTTGACCTTTGCGACAAGTATGGCATGCTCGTGGTCGACGAACTGTATGACAAATGGCTCACGCAATATGCCGGCGGGCGTACAGAATGGCTTAACTTGTGGCAGCACGACGTGCCCGAGTTCGTGCGCCGTGACCGCAACCATCCGTCTGTCGTGATGTGGAGCCTTGGCAATGAGCTTCAGCAGTACTGGTCGTTGCCGTTTGCCGACTGGGGGGTTACGCCCTACAGGCTGCAGCGCGAGTTGCTCCGTAGGTATGACAATACGCGTCCCGTGACTGTTGCCATGCATCCGCGGGGTCGCAACTTGAAGACCGACTCGCTGCCGGCTCCGCTCGCCTTGGAGACAGACATTGCTTCGTATAATTACAGATACATGTATTTCCCGGGCGACAGCCGCCGGTTCCCCAACATGATTTTCTATCAGAGCGAGGCCAATACGGCAATGATGGGCCCGAACTTCTTTGAGATGGACCTCGACAAAGTGGTCGGACTGGCTTATTGGGGCATGATAGACTACTTGGGAGAGTCCAATGGTTGGCCGGCAAAAGGTTGGGTGCAGGGGGCATTCGACGTATCGCTGGAGCCAAAGCCCATTGCCTATTTGCTTTGGAGCATGTTCAAACCAGGCGACCCTGTGGTTCATATCGGCATAATAGATGGTGACGACAACACTGTTTGGAACGACGTAAAGGTTGGGTCGCAGCGCATGTCTGATCACTGGAACCGCAAGCCCGGCAGCTCATTGTCGTTGTATACATACACCAACGCAGACGAAGTGGAACTGTTGGTCAATGGCAAAAGCATAGGCGTAAAGAAGAATACAACCAATCCGAAGGGCCGCAACAAGATTAAATGGGACAACGTTAAGTATGAGCCCGGTTACATTGAGGCTGTGGCAAAGAAGGGCGGAAAGGTTGTGGCACGCCATAAGATAGAGACCACCACGGATGTCGTTGCCCTTCAGGCAACGCCCGACAATGAGGCATGGAAGGCCGACGGACAGGATTTGCAGCATGTCAGGATATGTGCGGTCGACAAGAAAGGCCGCCGTGTTCAGGGGGCACAGAACGACATAACGTTTACTGTTGAAGGCCCGGCTGAAATCGTTGGCGTTATAAACGGCGACATGAACAGCGAAGAACTGACTGTAGGAAACAAGCGCCGTTTGTACAAAGGCACTGCAACAGTGATATTGCGGTCGACAAGAGAGCCCGGTAAAGTGACATTGGTTGCCACAACCGACGGACTGAAGAAGGTCAAGCAGGTTTACAAGACCAACTGATTTGCTTTAGGACGCCTTACGGCTTAAGCCGTTTTTCAAGTCTTACTATAGTATAAAAACAGGCCCGACATCCTGTAGTAGCTTTAAAATTGGATAAATTACAAGATTAAATTGTAATTTATCCAATTTTGTTTTGCCATGTAAAATAAATGATATACCTTTGTGTCAACATAAGGAAAACAATGATGGTTGCGAAAGATAAAGAAGCATATAAGAGGCTTGAAGACTGTGGCCTCAGGCCGTCGGTCCAGCGATTGCTGATAATGGACTACTTGCTCAGCCACCATACACATCCTACAGTGGAAGAAGTTTACCGTGACTTGTGCAAGAAGTGCCCTACGTTGAGCAAGACAACGGTATACAATACACTGCGCTTGTTTTCTGAAAAAAGGGCCGCCCAGATGATAACCATTGACGATCATCGGGTATGCTACGATGGGGTCATAGTTCCCCATGCGCACTTTTATTGCAAGCAATGCGGCAAGATATCAGACATGGAGCACATGGCGGTGCCCCAGTTGCCTTCTGGCGAAAGCCTCGATGGCAATGTTGTAAGCGAAGTTCAGTTGTATTATAAGGGCTTGTGTGCAGAATGTGCCAAGTCTGAATAGTAAATAAACCAAAGTATTAATCATTAAACAATCAAATGCGTTATGAGAAAGAAGTTTGTATGTACAGTGTGTGGTTACATCCACGAAGGCGATGAGGCCCCTGAGCAGTGCCCGGTATGCAAGGCCCCGGCAAGCAAGTTCAAGGAAGTTGTGAAGGAACTCAAAGGCACAAAGACCGAGAAGAACCTGATGGAAGCATTTGCCGGTGAGTCGATGGCGCGCAACAAGTACACCTATTTCGCTTCGAAGGCTAAGAAAGACGGGTTTGTTCAGATGGCAGCCATCTTCGAAGAGACAGCCAACAACGAAAAGGAGCATGCCAAGTTGTGGTACAAGTACCTGCACGGCGGTTCAATAGCTGGCACAGAAGCCAACCTTGAGGATGCTGCAAACGGCGAGAACTATGAGTGGACCGACATGTATTCACGCATGGCCAAGGAAGCCCGCGAAGAGGGATTCATAGAGATTGCAGAGAAGTTTGAAGGCGTTGCAGCCATAGAGAAGGAGCACGAGGAGCGCTATCGCAAGCTGTTGAAGAACCTGCGCGACAAGAAAGTGTTCTCTAAGGACGGCGATGCAGTATGGCAGTGCGCAAATTGCGGCCATATCGTGGTAGGCAAGCAGGCTCCCGAGATATGCCCTGTGTGCAGCCACCCGCAGAGCTATTTCCAGGTGCGTGCAGAGAACTATTGATGAGTTAGGCATGTAATGGCGGTACAAGAGCAATTTGCCAAGTAGACATGGCAGTTGCTTCCGCTGTTCAATATAAATCGGCCCTTTTAGCTGTTTAGTCGGTTAGAAGGGTCGATTTTACACGTATTATATGTTGGTTTCTCTGTTTTTATGTTTACCTTTGCACGTGTTTTTAACTAACAGGATATAAAATCATGGTAAATCGGTTTATTTTGAACGAAGTGTCCTACTTCGGCCCGGGTGCACGCAAGGAGCTTGCCGGTGTGGTTAAGCGTCTTGGTTTCACAAAGGCATTGGTTGTAACAGACAAGGGGCTCATGAAATTTGGAGTGGCCAAGATGGTCCTTGATGAGCTTGACGCCAACTCGATTCCTTACGAAATCTTTGATGATGTGAAGCCAAATCCTACGGTTACCAACGTCAAGAACGGCATTGACGCTTGCAAGAATGCTGGTGCCGACTTCATTGTGGCCATTGGTGGCGGCTCGGCCATGGATACAGCCAAAGGCATAGGAATAGTATGCAACAACCCCGAGTTTTCCGACATCGTGTCGCTCGAAGGAGTTGCCGACACTAAGAAGAAGAGCCTGCCTATCATAGCGTTGCCCACAACCGCCGGAACAGCGGCTGAGACAACCATCAACTATGTCATCATCGACGAGGCCAACCACAAAAAGATGGTGTGCGTCGATCCTAACGACATACCCGCAGTGGCCATTGTCGATGCCGAACTGATGTACTCGCTGCCTAAGTCTCTTACCGCAGCCACCGGAATGGACGCCATGACTCATGCCATTGAGGGCTACATCACAAAGGCCGCGTGGGAGATGAGCGACATGTTTGAGATAAAGGCGATAGAGATGATATACAAATACCTGCCTATAGCAGTCAACGAGCCACAAAACCCCGAGGGACGCAATGGAATGGCCGTTGCCCAGTATATTGCAGGCATGGCCTTCTCTAACGTGGGCCTTGGCGTAGACCACGGTATGGCCCATCCGTTGAGTGCGCTTCACGATGTGCCCCACGGTGTGGCATGCGCAATGCTGCTGCCGGTGGTGATGAGGTTTAACGCCCCTGCCGCAAAGGAGAAGTATGTGGAGATTGCAAAGGCTTGCGGTGTCTACAAGGACGGAATGGACGTCGACGCCGCCGTCGATGCAGCCTGCAAGGCCATTGAAGACCTGTCGAAACTGGTGGGCATACCTCAGCATCTCACCGAACTTGGCATAACGGAGCAGGACATCCCTGCCCTGGCAGAGCAGGCTATTGCCGATGTCTGCACGCCGGGCAACCCGCGCGAGGTGACTAAAGAAGACATCATCGGGCTTTACAAGCAAATACTATAAGATAGATTGTTCAACGTGTTTCATTGTGTTTCGGGGGGCGAAACTTTGTTTTGCTTCTCGAAACATTTCTTTTATGATGTGTCGAACAGCACTTCTTGTTTTTCTGGTTGCTGCGTTTTTGTTCGTTAAGTCATAATATTTGACTGAAAAAGTTGTCTGCCTTGCGTTGCCGGGCATAGTTTTTGCAGCTATGGCATATGAAAACAAGGAGGAAAAAATTATGGCATTTATAGATTACTACAAGATTCTCGGCGTTGACCGGAATATCCCACAGAAGGATGTTAAGCGCGCATACCTCAAGCGCGCCAAGCAGTTTCATCCCGACTTGCATCCGGATGACCCTAAGGCTAAGGCTAAATTTCAGGCCCTCAACGAAGCTTACGACGTGATAGGCGACCCTGAAAAGCGGAAGAAATACGACCAGTATGGCGAGCAATGGCGCAACGCCGATGCGTACAACGCAGCCGGCGGCGGCTCGTACCAGTATTCTGGCGACGGCTCGGCGTTTGATGGCTTCGACTTCAGCAGCTTTGGCGGAATGGGCGGAGGTGGCTTCAGTTCGTTTTTCGAGCAGCTGTTTGGCGGCAAGGGACGCCAGCGCACTCATGGCTTTGGCGACTTCGGCGGTACGCGGCAGCATACCGGCGAGATGAACGCCAACGTGAACATCGACTTGTACACAGCCTTGCTTGGCGGCGAAATAATAATACAGTTGAAAGACGGAGCCAAGATAAAGTTGAAAGTGAAGCCCGAGACCCAGAACGGAACCAAGGTAAGGTTGCGTGGAAAGGGGTATGACAGGGGCGACGGCACGTTTGGTGACTTGATAATAACATACAACGTGAAGTTGCCGACCGGCCTCAACGAGCGCCAGAAGGATTTGTTGCGCCAGATGCGCACGGCGTGAGCTGAGTGCCGGTGGTGATCCGCCGCCACCTCATAGGGCATCGACATTGGTTCCGGGCCTCCTCAATGGCATGACTCTAAGAGTGCCTTTGTGGGGGCCCGGTCTGATTTTGGGCTTTGGGCACCCGCCAGCCGGCGTGCATGCCAAGCATTGATTTTTATTTACAACGGGCGTCACCGTTTTACCACGATAATGATGCTGCAGTGTCATCAGGCCCGTTTCGAATTGCCAAATGGCCTGTTTTACTACTCAATACGGCCTGTTTTGCATGTCAAAACAAGCCATTTTGTAAGAGCCTGTTATAGTGGTTGTTGCGCATCTTTGTTCAAGTTGTCATAAAGTGTTACACAATCGATGTGTCCGTCTTCTGTGTCACAGCATTCTGGCAAATGCACGCCGGTAAGTGACCGTGTTTCGGTCGGGGGCGGACATGGCCCGATGGGCCAAACCAAACAAAAGGCGAAGCCGACCGGCGGAACATAATATATGTTATATTAAAAATGATAATTTTATTTTGTTGCCTAAAAAAAATATATTAACTTTGCGGCTCACACACATCAATTAAGAAAATTAGACAATGGCAAAGAAATTCGCCGAGCATACAGGCTTGAACCTGACTCAGGTAAACAAGGATATACTTGAGAAATGGGATGAGAACGACGTTTTCCATAAGTCCGTCGATGAACGTGAAGGATGTCCGCAATTCATATTTTTCGAAGGCCCGCCTTCGGCTAACGGACATCCGGGCATCCATCATGTCTTGGCGCGTTCAATCAAAGATACCTTCAACCGATACAAGACCATGAAGGGCTACCAGGTTCATCGCAAGGCCGGGTGGGACACACACGGACTGCCCGTTGAGCTTGGCGTTGAAAAGGAGCTTGGGATAACCAAGGCTGACATCGACAACAAGCAATCCGACAAATACATCTCTGTAGAGGACTATAACCACAAGTGCCGCGAGAATGTCATGAAGTTTACTGCCGAGTGGCGTCGCCTGACGGAAGAGATGGGATACTTCGTTGACCTCGACAATCCATACATAACTTACGACAACAAGTACATGGAGACCCTTTGGTGGCTGCTCAAGCAGCTGCACAACAAGGGGTTGCTTTACAAGGGATATACCATACAGCCGTATTCTCCGGCAGCAGGCACCGGGCTCAGCTCGCACGAGCTCAACCAACCGGGGTGCTACCGCGACGTGAAAGACACCACCACGACGGCACTTTTCAAGGTGGTCAACCCACGGAATGAGTGGACGGAATGGGGAGAGGCATTCTTTGCCGCATGGACAACCACGCCGTGGACACTGCCTTCAAACACAGCATTGTGCGTAGGGCCGACATTTAAATATGTGGCCGTACAGACATACAACCCCTACAACGATGCGCCCATAACTGTCATCATGGCAGAAGAGTGCCTCGCCACCTATCTGTCGCCCGAGGGCAAGGACAGGCCGATGGAAGACTACCGCCACGGCGACAAGGTCGTTCCGTACCGTATAGTGGGCACTTATACAGGCAGTGAGCTCGTCGGCATAAAGTATGAGCAGCTCATGCCGTGGGTGAAACCCTGCCAGAAGGTTGGCGAGCACGCCCCCGCCTTTGTCAACGACTATGCTTCCGAGCATCCGGACAAGGTCTTTGAGAGCGAAAACGGCAAGGAGCGCTACGTAGAGCTTGGCGATATGGCCTTCCGCGTGATAGCTGGCGATTATGTCACAACAGAGGACGGAACCGGCATTGTGCACATCGCGCCGACCTTTGGAGCCGACGACGCCCATGTGGCCGCAGCCGCTCACATACCGGCCCTCTTCCTTATCAACAAGAAAGGGGAGACACGCCCTATGGTCGATTTGGAAGGCAAATATTACAATATCGACGAACTTGATGCCAACTTTGTGGGCAACTGTGTTGATATCGAGGCTTACAGACACCATGCAGGCGACTATGTCAAGAATGCTTACAAGCCGGAGTTCAACGTCGGAGGCAAGTATGACGAGAAGGCCGCGAGCAAGGCCGAAGACCTGAACATCGTGATATGCATGGAGATGAAACAGGCCGGGACAGCTTTCCGCATCGAGAAGCAGGTGCATAATTACCCGCATTGCTGGCGTACGGACAAGCCTATACTTTACTATCCGCTCGATAGCTGGTTCATACGCTCAACAGCCGGCAAGGAGCGCATGGTGGAACTGAACAAGACCATCAACTGGCAGCCGGAGTCAACCGGCACGGGACGCTTTGGCAACTGGCTTGAGAACCTGAACGACTGGAACTTGTCGCGCTCTCGCTTCTGGGGCACCCCGCTGCCTATATGGCGTGATGAGGATGGCGAGGAGAAATGCATCGGGAGTTTGCAGGAACTGTATGACGAGATGGAGCTGGCCGTCGAGGCCGGCGTTATGACGTCGAATCCGTTTAAGGACAACGGTTTTGTGCCCGGCGACTATTCAAAGGAAAACTACGACCGCATTGACATCCATCGTCCTTACGTCGACAATATTGTGCTGGTGAGCAGCACCGGCAAGCCGATGAAGCGCGAGAGCGACCTTATCGACGTGTGGTTCGATTCCGGTTCGATGCCTTATGCACAAATACATTATCCTTTTGAGAATAAGGAATTGATTGATAAGAAGTTGGCTTTCCCTGCCGATTTCATCAATGAGGGCGTAGACCAGACCCGCGGATGGTTCTTCACATTGCATGCCATAGCCACCCTCGTGTTTGACAGTGTGGCATTCAAGAATGTTATTTCCACCGGTCTTGTTCTCGATGCCAAAGGCAACAAGATGAGCAAGCACGTCGGCAACGTGATCAATCCTTTCGAGATGATTGAGAAATATGGCGCCGACCCGGTGAGGTTCTATATGATGACCAATTCGGAACCGTGGGATAACCTCAAGTTTTCGCCCGAGGGCGTCGACGAGGTTCGCCGTAAGTTCTTTGGCACATTGTATAATACGTACTCTTTCTTCAGCCTGTATGCCAACGTGGATGGCTTCGATTATTCGCAGCCCGACGTAGATTTGTGCGACCGTCCTGAGATTGACAGATGGATATTGTCGGTGTTGCATTCACTGATAAAGAATGTTACGGCAGAGCTCGACGGCTACGACCCGACCAAGGCCGGCCGAATGATCGACTCATTCGTTAATGACGATTTGTCCAACTGGTTTGTACGCCTCAACCGCAAGCGTTTCTGGGGCAAGGAGATGAGCCGTGACAAGCTGTCCGCTTACCAGACACTGTACACTTGCCTTGAAACCTTGGCAAGGTTGCTGGCCCCGTTTGCTCCGTTCTATGCCGACCAGTTGTATCTTGACTTGATAGCAGTGACAAAGCGCGACAACGTTTGCTCTGTCCATCTGGCAAGGTTCCCCGAGGCCGACGAGCGCTTCATCGACAAGGAACTGGAAGCCCGCATGGGTCTGGCACAGAAGATTACGTCGATGGTATTGGCCTTGCGGCGTAAGGTGAACATAAAAGTGCGCCAGCCACTGCAGGAGATTATGATACCGGCGGTGGACAATGAGCAGCGCAAACACATCGAGGCGGTCAAGGATTTGATTCTCAACGAAGTCAATGTAAAGGACTTGAAGTTTGCAGAAGGCTCGAGTGTGCTTGTCAAGAAGGTTAAGTGCAATTTCCGGACAATGGGCAAGAAATACGGAAAGCTCATGAAAGACATTGCTGCAGCCATGGGCACATTGAGCCAGGACGACATAGCCCGCCTTGAGAGCGAAGGGTCTCTTGAACTGTCGGTGGCCGGCCAGAGCGTCAATATCGACGTTGCCGACGTCGAGGTCATTAGCGAAGACATCCCGGGCTGGCTCGTCAGCAACGATGGCAATGTCACCGTTGCCCTCGAGGTTGAGCTTACAGACGAGTTGCGCAACGAAGGATTGGCCCGCGAACTCATCAACCGCATCCAGAATCTCCGCAAAGACAACGGCCTGGAAATTACCGACCGAATCAATGTGTTCATATCTCCAGACACCAGGATAGAGGCCTCGGTAGGCGAGTATTCCGATTACATCAGGACACAGGTGCTGGCAGACGGCATAACATTGGCGCCCAATGACGGTGCTGAGTTCGACCTCGACGACCTTAAAGCCAATATAAAGGTGGAGAAAGTTTAGATTCTTAACAAACATAACAATACTATTATGGCAGAGAAGACACGTTATAGCGACGAAGAGCTTGAAGAGTTCCGGGCTATCATTAACGACAAGCTTGCATTGGCTCGCCGCGACTATGAGCAGATGATGAGCGTGCTTATGAATCAGGATGGAAACGATGTGGACGACACTTCCCCAACATACAAGATACTTGAAGAGGGCAGTGCCACCCAGACAAAGGAAGAGCTCATCCAGCTGGCCAGCAGGCAGCAGAAGTTCATACAGGGCTTGGAGGCAGCGCTTGTACGTATTGAAAACAAGACTTACGGTGTCGACAGGATTACAGGCAAGCTCATCCCCAAGGAACGCTTGCGTGCTGTGCCCCATGCAACACTTAGTGTCGAGTCGAAGCAGAACCGTAAGAAATGAGTGAAAATAAAGGTGTATTGACGAAAGGAAGAATGGCTATACTTATCATTATAGCCATTCTTTTAGTTGACCAGGTCTTGAAAATCTGGGTCAAAACCCACATGACACTTCATGAGACCATCACGATAACCGATTGGTTCAAGATTTGTTTCATCGAGAACAACGGCATGGCGTATGGCATGGAGATAGGCAGCAAGGTCGCCCTTTCGTTGTTTCGGATTGTAGCCATATCGTTCATAGGTTATTATCTGTATCTTCAGGTTAGGCAGCATGCCCGCACCGGTTATGTCGTTTGCCTTGCCATGATAATGGCGGGGGCAATCGGCAATATCATCGACTGCATGTTTTACGGCTTGATTTTCAATGCATCATCAGTGGATTACACCTCTTACTTCGTGCCATTCGGTTCGGGTTACGCATCGTTCCTTACCGGAAAGGTGGTCGACATGTTTTATTTTCCGCTGATAGTTTCCACGTGGCCTCAGTGGATGCCGATGGTTGGTGGAGAGGATTTCGTGTTTTTCAGCCCCGTGTTCAACGTTGCCGACGCAAGCATCAGCGTGGGTGTGGTATGGCTGCTCCTGTTTTATCGCCGTGAAATCAGCCACATTTCGTTAAAGCCTAAGGATGTAAATAGATGAAGACCAGCCGTGAACATGCATCCCGTAAGCCGTTGGCGCATTTAGCCATGTGCTTGTTGCTGACGGTTTTAGTGCTGTCGTGCAAGCCCACAGTGCCTGATGAGTATATCCAGCCCGACGAGATGGAAGACATCTTGTACGATTACTATATCACGCAGGCAATGGCCGGGCAAGGTCTGAGCTATGACAAGAACTCTTATAACAAAAACGTTTATTATTACGCTGTGCTCAAGAAGCATGGCGTCACCGAGGCCGAGTTTGACTCGTCGTTGGTATATTATTATTCCAACGCCGACCGCTTGTATGGCATTTACGTCCAGTTGTCGGAGCGTATAGGCAACGAAGCCATGAGCCTTGGGGCCTCGGTCGGCGATATAAACAAGTATTCAAAGCTCAAGGCAGACGGAGATACGGCCGACATATGGCGCGAGTCACCGTCGGCCGTGCTCATGCCAGTGGCGCCGTATAACAGGCTTTCCTTCGAGTTGAAGGCCGATTCGACATTCAAGCGCGGCGATTCGTTTCTGTTTAATTTCATGACCGACTTCCTCTACCAGTCGGGCACGAAAGACGGCGTGGCCTACATTGCCGTGCATTACGACAATGACAGCACTGCGGCATATTCATGCCACGTGGGTGTTTCGGGCATATCACAGTTGCGGGTTCCGGGAGACCGTAACCACGGCATAAAGTCCATGAAAGGTTTTATTTACCTAAACAGGGGTGACGACAACTCGCATACGCTCAAGCTGATGTTCATCAGCCAGATTCAGTTGGTGCGCTTCCACCCGGAAGAAGTGTCTGTGGCCACCGTGGCCACAGACAGTGTGCGGGCCAGTCGCGACACTATGCAGGTGAGGGCAGTGCCAAACGGCGCCAAGCTGGCCGACACTATGCCCAAGAGGCCAGCCCTGCTGAAAGCCCAACCACTCAGAGCGCGATGACAGGAAGACGCAGACGCATAGCGGTGCACAAGGCAATCACCGATGCAGGCGAGCTTGGGTTGTGCGCGATAGAGCTTGCAGGAGGCGAGGTGGTTGGCTGCTATGAGATTGACGGAGAGCTGGCATACACCGAATGGCTTGGCGGGACGGCCGTCATAAAGACCGACGCACATGGCGTGTTGAGAGCATATTACAACGGAAAACCAATAGAATAAGTATATGGATAGAATAAAGACAAGATTGGCCATCATGAATTTCCTCGAGTTTGCAGTGTGGGGCGCCTACCTTACCTGCATGGGTAATTATCTTGGCCGGGCAGGCATGGGAGCCGAGATTTCGTGGTTCTATGCCATTCAGGGAATCGTGTCAATCTTCATGCCTACGATAATGGGCATCGTGGCCGACAAATACATTCAGCCTCAGCGTCTGCTTGGGCTGTGCCATTTGTTTGCCGGTGTGAGCATGATAGCCCTGTTTTTCATCGGGCGAAACGACGTCATGCCCGACAAGGCCACGTTCATAGCAGTCTATTCATTGAGCGTTGCTTTCTATATGCCCACCTTGGCATTGTCGAACACAACGGCTTTCAGCATACTGAAGTCGCACGGCCTGGATACGGTCAAGGACTTCCCGCCAATCAGAGTCTTGGGTACAGTCGGCTTCATTGTCGTTATGTGGTTTGTGAATTGCGCAGCCATTGATGCCGACGGATTCCATTTCACCCTCGACGAGAATCCCGGCAAGTTCCAGTACACATATATGCAGTTTCTCGTATCCGGCTTGCTGAGCGTTGTCTTGTTCCTTTATTGCATGACATTGCCGCAATGCCCCATAGAGAAAAAGCCATCGCGCTCGGTGGCCGAGATGCTCGGCATCGACGCGTTCCGCCTGTTCAAGGACAGGCGCATGGCTCTTTTCTTCATCTTCTCAATGCTCTTGGGCATGTCATTGCAGATAACCAACGGCTATGCGACACCATTCATAACCAGTTTCAAGGGCATACCAGAGATGGCCGGCACCTTTGGCGCCAACAATGCCACCATGCTCGTTTCGCTTTCTCAGGTTGCCGAGGCGTTAGGCATACTGCTCATACCGTTTTTCCTTAAGCGTTACGGCATAAAGATAGTCATGCTCATAGCCATGGTGGCATGGGTATTGCGTTTCGGCTTTTTCGGCCTTGGCGACCCGTCGTTCCCCGGCGTCATGCTGTTCATACTGTCATGCCTCGTCTATGGGGTGGCATTTGACTTCTTCAATGTGTCAGGCGGACTGTATGTCGACAGCGAATGCCCGCCCGACATGAGGGCTTCGGGCCAGGGTTTGTTTATGCTTATGACCAACGGGCTGGGCGCTACCATAGGCACCCTGTCTGCCGGCGCCATAATAAACCGCTATTGTTCTTGGACGCCCGACGGCTATCTGGTGGGCGACTGGCAGACATGCTGGTTCATCTTTGCCGGCTATGCCCTTGTGGTCTGCGTCATGTTCGCATTGGTGTTCCACCCCGAAAGCAATAAGACGGCCCGATGAACAAGGTGCGTTTGGTTTATTGCGGCATATCCGAGGTGGTTGGTGGCAAAGGCATGGCCGTGGTTCAGTTGGCCGACGCAGGCAAGCACAGGGCCCTGAGCGTGGTTTGCGACGGCATGATGAAGTATCAGATCGGTTTGCGTCAAGCCTTGCCGGGTGTGTCTGAGCGCCTGTTGCCCGAAGTGCTTGTGTCGATGTTACGCGACAATGTGGGAATGGGCAAGTTTGAGATTTGCGTTTACAACCTGGCAGACGGTGAGTACAAGACTGTGGTTCAGGACACCGAGACGCTGCAGGAATACCCGATACGGATAAGCGACGCCATACTGCTGTCGTTGGTTGGCGACATACCCATGATGATGGAGGAAAGCCTTTTCATCGTGCAGAGCATGCCCTATGCGGGCCACGCAGACAGGTTGGCCATACCGATAAACACTCTTGACACGAAAAAGTTGGCCATAGAGCTGCAGAAGGCCATTTCGGAAGAAGACTACCGGTTGGCTTCGCAGATACAAGACGAGCTTAACCGCCGGAAAGAGACCGGCATTGACGTAGAGTGACAATATGAAAGAGACAAGATATTTTTATGTGCCCGACGCTGCCTCTGCCACCGAGTTGCCGGCTGACGAGGCATCCCACGCCGTGCGCGTTTTGCGCATGAAGCCCGGCGACGAAATGGTGCTGATGGATGGGGTGGGCACTTTCTTCAAGGCAGAGGTGGCTGTGGCGTCGCCCCATCATTGTGTATACAGGGTGTTGGAAGAGATGCCTCAGCTCCCGCAATGGCATGGGCGTTACCACATAGCGATGGCCCCGACAAAACTGATGGACCGCACTGAATGGATGCTGGAGAAGGTGACGGAGATTGGGGTCGACGAGGTGTCGTTGCTAAACTGCGACAATTCGGAGCGCAGGGTGGCAAAGCCGGCCAGGCTCGAAAAGATTCTTGTGTCGGCCATGAAGCAGAGCCGCAAGGCATGGAAGCCGGTGTTGAACGACATGGCAGCGTTTCGCAAATTCGTTTCTGAGCCTCGTGGCGGCATGAAGTTCATAGCCCACTGCTACGAGGAGATTCCGCGCACTTACTTGTACGACGAGCTTTGCGGTCGCGATGTGTCGGAAGCTGTGACCGTGCTCATAGGGCCCGAGGGCGATTTCACTCCCGACGAGGTGCGCATGGCTGTCGATGCGGGATATGTTTCGGTGAATCTCGGACAGAGCCGTCTGCGCACAGAGACAGCCGCCATGGTGGCCGTGATGATGATGCATCTTTCTGCGGGCGAATGAGCGTTGCCGTTGAACAGCGTTGCCGCGGTCCGTTTTCGATGCAGGCAGAGTGGCCAACAACAGCCATACAAGCCGTTTGGGTCGGCAATACGGGCTGTTTGGCACTCCGATTCGGCCCATATTGAGACACGAAACGGGCCGTTTTGCAAGCTGTTGTAAATCAGCATGATGCGCCATCGCCCCGAAAACATTAATTGAAAATTAAGACATTAAGGTATGAAATACATTTTGGTTCTTGTTGCCATTGTGCTCTCCACTTTCGATGCAGCGGCACAACGACAGGACATGAGAGACGTCTTTAAGCATATGCCCGATTCCGTTTTGGGATATTTGTCGGAGAACAATCGTCTTGACATGATAGACTTCATCGATTCCAAGATGCAGGCAAAAGTAGAGAATGGCCTTGGTGGCACGTCGAGGCTCGACACAATAACCACCGACTACCTGAGATTGACGCTCACTCCGGCATCCACGGTCGAGATGCGCCTTTTGCCTTGCGCTCCAGGCAATGGCGGGGCCGACAGCACATTGGTGTGCCTCGTAGCCACCTACGGCGACAGCATCAGGGAGAGCGTGGTCAGTTATTATACCACCCGATGGAAAGCGGTGGATGGTTTGCCCGACCCGTTGCAATCAGATAAGGTAAATAATTGCTTATCAACAGATTCGCTCGTGTCGGATGGCTTTCCGGCCGTGTCGGCAAGTGTTTGCAAAGAGGCAGAATTGTCGCCCTCAAGCAACTCCATGACAATAAAAATGACCATCCCGGTGTTCCTCACAGACCGTAAGATTGAGGTAAAACCACTTGATAAGTCAATAACGCTTAATTGGGATGGAACATCATTTAAATAGTGTTAAGGCATGGGGAACCATTGAAGTAAACGTTTGTTTATGTTGAAAAAGATACTTATCTTTGCAATGTGTTTTTCATGGTATTAGATTATTAAGGTTATAGACGATTAGTTGTCGTGAGACAATTAATCGTTTTTTATTGCCTTCTCATGAACTCCGAACACGTTATGGCCGTTGCAATCGCAACGTTTAGGCTTTCTGCCGTGTCGGTTTTGCAGAAGTTGGGTATTAGCAGTTTTTCGCTGACACAGGTGCGTATGTCCTCGGAGATGCCGTTGCCTTCGTTCCCCATTACAATGAAACCATGCCTCCCGAGGCTTGCCTTGTATATGCTCTCGCCATCGAGCAGCGTGCCGTAGATGGGCACCCGGCCTGCATATTGCCTTAGCAGTGCGCCAAGGTCGGTGTAGATGATGTTCACCCGGGCCAGGCTTCCCATGGTAGCCTGCACAACTTTGGGATTGTAGGCGTCGGCTGTGGTTTGGCTGCAAACGATGTCGTCGATGCCAAACCAGTCGGCCAGCCTGATGATGGTGCCAAGGTTTCCAGGGTCTTGCACCCCGTCGAGAGCCAGCGTCAGCTTGTTTTCCGGGTCGAGCGCCCCGGTTCCCTTTTCCTCCGGAATGGGGAATAGCCCGATGACCTGTTGCGGGTGTTGCAGGAAACTGACCTTCGAGAGTTCCTCTTCGCTTATCCTGACTATGTTTGCCCTTGTCTGCGCCACTGGGCATACCCATTCGTCGGTGGCCAGTATCTTGTAGGGGGCAATCCGTTTCATCATGTCTCCCACTGCTTTGTGGCCTTCGGCAACAAACATGTTGTGGCGTTTGCGGTATTTCTTTTGTTCGAGCGAGCGTATGAGCTTAACCAAGTTCTTTTCCAACATAATTGTCAGCTTTACAAAAAATAAACAAATAATTTCAGCAAAGTTACGATAAATGTTTTAACTTTGCAACTCCAATCGTTTTTTTAATGCGCTGTAAGGTACACATATATTATATTCTTCTGTTTGCCGCTCTATGCTCATGCTCAGAGACAAAGTATGTCGCTGAAGGAAGTTATCTGCTTGACAAGGTTGAGGTAGAGGTCGACGGCAATCATGGCAGCATCGATATGGGCAAGATGAAGGCGCGAGTAAGGCAGAACGGAAACTCAAGATGGTTTTCCACTGTAAAGATACCTTTGGCTACATATTCGTTGTCCGGGCGCGACACCACAAAGTGGATAAACCGTGTGCTCAAGTCGATGGGCGAGCCGCCGGTCATTTTCGATTCGCTTCGCACGGCCCGTTCGGCTGCCGACCTAAAGGCGGAGCTCAACAACGAAGGCTACCTTGGCGCATCCGTTGAAGTGGCAACGAAGAAAAAACGCAAGAAGATAGACGTCACATACATATTGCACACCGGGCAGCCTTATTACATAAAGGGCATCAGGTATGTGGTCGAAGACCCCGTGGTGTCGCAATTGCTTTGTCTTGAAGACAGCGTTAACCAAGGCCTTAAGCCCGGCATGCAGTTTAGGGTCGAGAGCCTTGACAACGAAAGGAAGCGCATCACAGACATGCTTGTGGACAATGGCTTTTACAAGTTCAACAAGGATTACATCACTTATGAGGCTGATACAGTGGGCGGCGCCAACTCGATAGATCTCACGCTGGTGCTGCATCCCTATAGGGGGACGGCCGGAACAGACTCTTTGCACCCTCGGTATAAGGTGCGCAGTGTGAACTTTTACAGTGGCAACGCAGACGGTGAGCGCATACGCCTGCGCCAGTCGGTGCTGGAAAACAATACTTTCATACGCACAGGAGAATATTACTCAGCGGCAGACTTGCAGAAGACTTACGGGCATTTCGGGCGACTTCAGGCCGTGAAGTATACAAACATTGGGTTTCGCGAGAATGCAGACAGCCTGTTGCTCGATTGCGACATCCAGGTGAGCACCAACAAGCCGAGCACCATAAGCTTTCAGCCCGAAGGGACCAACACGGCGGGTGACTTGGGCGCCGCGGCCTCTTTGACTTACCAGAACCGAAATCTGTTCCGTGGCTCCGAGGTGTTGAGCGTTGAGTTGCGCGGGGCTTACGAAGCCATACGGGGCTTGGAGGGCTATGCCAACGAGAATTTCGAAGAGTATAGCGTTGAGACGCGCCTGCTGTTCCCGCGGTTCATAGCCCCCTTCCTGTCGGGAAACTTTACCCGCCGCACAACGGCCACGTCTGAAGTGTCATTCCTCTACGACCTGCAAAACCGGCCCGAATACCACCGCCGAGTCCTTTCCGTTGCGTGGCGGTACAAGTGGAGCGACGCCAACCACCACGACCGGTACCAGATTGACCTCATTGATCTCAACTATGTCTTCATGCCTTGGATATCAGACACGTTCCGGCGCGACTACCTCGAGGATGAAAGCAACAGGAACGCGATACTTAGGTATAACTATGAAGACCTGTTCATAATGCGCTTCGGGCTTGGGTATACATACAATAACGGGCTTTATGCCATTAAGGCTAACATAGAAAGCGCTGGCAATGTGCTGGGGCTGGGGGCTAAGGCCTTCGGGTTTTCTAAGAACGAACAGGGCCAATACAAGTTGTTCAACATCGCTTACGCACAATATGTAAAGGGCGATTTCGACTTCACCCGCAACATTCGGTTTGACTACAACAACTCGTTGGTGTGGCATTTTGGCTTTGGCATAGCCTATCCTTACGGCAACAGCACCATCCTTCCGTTTGAGAAGCGCTACTTTTCGGGTGGTGCCAATAGCGTGAGGGGGTGGAGTGTGCGAAGCCTGGGGCCGGGCCGGTTTGTCGGGCGCGACGGTAACATCGACTTCATCAACCAGACCGGTGACATGAAGATAGACATAAACATGGAGTACAGGGCCCATCTGTTCTGGAAACTGAATGGGGCTTTGTTCATTGACGCAGGCAATATATGGACTTTGCGCAACTATGACGACCAGCCGGGAGGGCAATTCAAGATAGACGAGTTTTGGAAGCAGATAGCTGTAAGCTATGGCTTGGGGTTGCGATTGAACTTTGATTACTTCATACTTCGCTTCGATTTTGGAATGAAAGCGATAAACCCAGCTTACGAGGGCAAGGATCATTATCCTATAGCCTATCCCAAGTTAAGCCGCGACCTCACCTTTCATTTCGCAGTGGGCCTGCCATTCTGATGAGGCATTTGCCTTCTTTGCATATAAAGTCAAGCCTGTAGTGTGCCTCGTCGACGGTGTGCCCGGGCTTTCCAATCGTATCGAGCACCAAGGCGTTGTTTACCTTTATAAGCGCAGTGCCGGTGGAGTCGCTATTGTTGAAGCTTATGTCGACGATGCTTACCGTTGCGTCAGACTCTTTGGATCGCATAGCCTCAATGTCGCTTTCTTGTATGTTAGATGCCACATAGCTAATCCACTTCCGGCTGTCGTCAGTGCAGTAGCTTGCCGCTCCCTTAAGGTCAAAGTTGAAATATGCCTCGGAGAACCCAAGCACATCGTGTTCAATCATTTCCTTTTCGTCTCCCGAGATACCGCTGCATGATAGCTGCAGCCCCGCAGCAATGGCCATCGCCACGACTGCCTTTGCCTTGTCAAAATATGAAGTCATAGTGCAAATATACGCATTTTTTATGGTTTATTTGACTGTAGGCGTCGAGAAAAACATCTTTAAGGGAAAGTTTGTAAATTAATTTGGCCATTACAGCGTTTTTGATTAATTTTGCATTTGATATGGCTGTGTCTCTGACTGTATGCTGTAAGCAATCGCACACTTGATTGTATGGCGATGGTTGCAAAGGCGTGAGGTGGGCAATACGGCGCAGTTTGTTTGATGACACATTCATGATAATCTGTATTAAATTGATTGGAAATGCTGAAATTCATATCCTTTGGTAGTGGTAGCAGTGGCAATTGCTATTATTTGTTTACCCCTACCGATGGCTTGGTTATTGACGTCGGGCTCGGGCTTCGCACCCTGAAGAAACATTTCAGGGAATATGGGCTTAGTCTTGCAAACATACATAATATAATTGTGACACACGACCATGCCGACCACATAAAGTCTGTCGGTGCCATGAGCATCGACCTTAAGGTGCCGGTGTATGCCACAAAGAAAGTGCATGAGGGCATAGAGCGCAACTATTGCGTGCAGAAGAAAGTGCCTCGCGGCATGGTGCGTTGCCTGGAGAAAGGCCAGACGGTCAAGATAGGCGAGTTTGAGGTAACCCCTTTCGAAGTGCCCCACGACAGCTTGGACAACGTTGGCTACCGTATCGTTTATGGCGACACCGTGTTTTGCATCATAACAGATGCAGGGCGTGTCACAGAAGAGATGAAAACCCAGATTGGCGATGCCAACTATATTGTGATGGAAGCCAATTATGACGACGACATGCTAATGGGTGGGCCATACCCTCAGTACTTGAAGCACAGGATATCGAGCGGCACCGGCCATCTGAGCAATGGCAACTGCGCATGTGCCCTTGCTGAAAATGCCACCGAGAAGTTGCGCGCCGTATGGCTTTGCCATCTGAGTGAGGAAAACAACCACCCGGAGCTGGCGCGGAAGACTGTGGAGACAGCTTTGAAGAACAGCCCGTGCCATGCGGCAGCCGAGGCCGAACTCGTGGTGCTGAAGCGAAAGACACCGACCGGGATTTACGAACTTGAACTGTAAAAGCATAGAATATGACTAATGAAATACAACAGATACTGGATAGGCTGGGGATGGCCCGGCTAAACCAGATGCAGCTTGACACCTACCGGGAGGTGACCGGTACCGATGCCGACGTGGTGGTAGTGTCGCCAACAGGTTCGGGAAAGACGCTTGCATACATGCTCCCGTTGGCCGGTATGATAGATGTGTCGTCCGACGCGGTGCAGGCTGTGGTCATAGTGCCCAACCGAGAGCTGGCGTTGCAGTCGGCTGAAGTAATGGGCCGTTTCGGCCTGCACATACGTACGGTGTGCTGCTATGGCGGCCGCCCGGCCATGGACGAGCACCGCGTCATAAGGCAGGTGGCGCCCCATGTGGTGTTTGGCACACCGGGACGTCTCAACGATCATTTTGACAAAGGCAACCTCTCGCCGTACACTGCGCGCTTCCTTGTGATTGACGAGTTTGACAAATGCCTTGAAATGGGCTTCCATAATGAGATGGCAAAGCTGCTAAAAAGGCTCTCGGGGGTGAGGAGGCGATTCCTGTTGTCGGCCACAGACGCCGACAGGATACCCGACTTCGTAAACGCGCGCCACGTGGCGAAGGTTGATTATTCCGAGGGAGGGATATCTTCGCGCGTAGAGCAGTATTGTCTCAAGAGCGCCGACAAGGACAAGTTGGAGGCCTTGGGCAACCTGCTGTGCACGATTGGGCGGCAGAGCAGCATGGTATTCCTGAATTACCGCGACAGCGTTGAGCGCGTGGCGTCTTATTTGCGCGGCCGGGGCTTTGGCGTGAGCGCGTTCCACGGAGGATTGGAACAGTCCGAGCGTGAGGCCGCCTTGTACAGGTTTGGCAATGGGAGTGCAAATGTGCTTGTGTCAACCGACTTGGCATCGAGAGGGTTGGACATTCCCGATGTCGACAATATCATACACTACCACATGCCGCTTACCAGGGAGTCGTACATACACAGGGTTGGCCGTACGGCCCGTTGGGATGCTACGGGAAAGTCTTTTTTCATTCTTTCGCCCGACGAGAGCTTGCCCGATTTTGTGGAAAAAGAGTGCTCACCTATTACGTTGCCCGAGCAAATGCCCGGCGTGCCACAGCCCAAGATGGAGACATTATATATAGGGAAAGGCAAGAAAGACAAGATAAGCAAGGGAGACATCGTCGGGTTCCTTTGCAAGAAAGGCGGATTGGACAGCAGCGCCATCGGTAGGATTGACGTCAAGGAGCGCTACTGCTATGTGGCCGTCAGCCGTGAAAAGGTGGGCCAAGTGCTCTCAATGGCCGGTGGAGAAAAGATTAAAGGCATCAAGACTATAGTCGAGGTGGTCAGGTAAGCCCCTGCCCGCAGCATGTTTTACCCAGGCCAGGCCGTGCGGTCTAGCCTGGGTTTGTTGTAATATATTATTACCATGCCGGCCTGTTGGCATAACAGCTTGTGCCACAATGCGTTGTGTTTCGGGTCATTTTATGCTGCCATACGGCCCGTTTCGTCTGCACGTTCGTGCCGTTTGGTCTATCAAAGTGGCCTGTTTGAGGATTTAAGGCCAGATTTTTGACATTGTGCATAAGCACGTTGTAAATATTAATTTTTGTATGCGCACACAGTCGCTACAGCAGGGTGAGAGGTTACAAAGACACTAATAAAAAGCTCGCAGTATGTTAATATTCTTCTGAAATAATTTTGCCGAATGAAATAAAAAGCGTATCTTCGCACACAGATAGAAATCAAAGTAGTCATTAACTAAAAAACTATCAGCAACATGAAGAAGTACAACTTTAATGCCGGTCCGTCAATACTTCCGAGGGAAGTTATTGAGAATACAGCTAAGCAATGTCTCGATTTCAACGGCTCTGGTCTGTCGCTCATGGAGATAAGCCATAGGGCAAAGGATTTCCAGCCTGTAGTAGACGAGGCTGTAGCACTTATCAAGGAGTTGCTCCAGATACCTGAGGGCTATTCCGTTTTGTTCTTGGGCGGTGGCGCTTCATTGGAGTTCTGCATGGTGCCTTACAACTTCCTCATTAAGAAAGCTGCCTACCTCAATACAGGCACTTGGTCGAAGAAGGCCATAAAAGAGGCGAAGCTTTTCGGTGAGGTGGTCGAGGTGGCCTCGTCGGCAGAGAGTAACTTTACCTACATTCCGAAAGGTTGGTCGTGTCCTACCGACGTTGACTATCTGCACGTGACTACGAACAACACTATCTTCGGCACCGAGATACGCACAGATCTCGATGTTCCGGTGCCGATGATAGCCGATATGTCTTCAGATATATTTAGCCGTCCGGTGGATGTAAGCAAGTATGACTGCATCTATGCCGGCGCACAGAAGAACCTGGCAATGGCCGGCGTGACACTTGTCATCGTTAAGGACGAGAAGTTGGGCCGCGCTCCGCGCCAGATACCTACAATGCTTGATTACCGTACACACGTTGAGAAGGGGTCGATGTTCAACACTCCGCCCGTGGTGCCGATATATTGCGCTCTCGAAACCCTGCGCTGGTTGAAGAACAACGGAGGCCTCGAGGCGATGGACAAGCTCGCACACGAGAGGGCAGAAATATTGTATGGCGAGATAGACAGGAACAAGCTGTTCCGCGGAACGGTTAAGGAGGAAGACCGCTCGCTTATGAACATCTGCTTCGTTATGAACGATGAGTATGCCGAACTCGAGAAGCCGTTCTTGGAGTATGCCATGTCAAAGGGCATGGTAGGCATCAAGGGCCACCGCAGTGTGGGCGGATTCCGTGCAAGCTGCTACAACGCACAGACCATAGAGGGCGTCAATGCGCTTGTGCAGTGCATGAAGGAGTTTGAGGCAAGCCATTGACTCACCGGCCCGATACGGGCAATATAAAATATGTGGAGTCGCGGCAGGACATGGCATGGGATATGTGACTGTTGCGGCTCCACTATAGTTTAATTTCAAAACACAAATGCTATGAAGGTACTGGTAGCAACAGAGAAGCCTTTTGCAGCTGAGGCAGTGAAAGGCATCAAGGAAGAAATTGAAAGTGCAGGCAACGAGTGTGTGTTGTTGGAAAAGTATGCTGACGTGTCTCAGCTGTTGGATGCTGTCAAGGATGCCGACGCTATGATTGTGCGCTCCGACAAGGTTACGCCGGCTGTAATCGATGCCGCCGGGAAATTGAAGATTGTGGTCAGGGCCGGTGCTGGTTATGATTCAATTGACACTGCATACGCTAAGCAAAAGAATATAGTGGTGGAGAACACTCCCGGACAGAACTCGAATGCTGTTGCGGAGCTTGTTTTTGGACTGTTGGTCTATGCAGTCCGCAATTTCTATAACGGGAAGTCGGGCACCGAATTGCTTGGCAAGAAGTTGGGAATACTGGCGTTTGGCAATGTCGGGCGCAACGTGGCGCGCATAGCCAAGGGCTTCGGCATGGACATTTATGCTTATGATGCCTATTGCCCCAAGTCTGCAATTGAAGACGCAGGCGTGAAGGCTGTTGACAGCCAGGAGGCGTTGTTTGAGCTGTGCGACATCGTTTCGCTCCATATCCCGGCTACGGCTGAGACAAAGGGCAGCATAAACCATGACCTTGTAGGCAAGATGAGGAAGGGGGGCATTGTGGTCAACACAGCCCGTAAGGAAGTGATCGACGAGGCCGGATTGCTGAAACTTATGGAAGAGCGCCCCGACTTGAAGTACATTACAGACATAAAGCCTGATGCAGATGCAGACTTTGCAAAGTTTGAGGGCCGCTATTTCAGCACGCCGAAAAAGATGGGTGCCCAGACAGCCGAGGCAAACACCAATGCCGGCATCGCTGCTGCACGCCAGATAAATGCATTCTTTGCGACAGGTGACACCCGTTTCCAGGTAAATAAATAGCAGGCTTATGGCAACGATAAAACCATTCAGGGGATTGCGCCCTCCCAAGGAACTTGTTGAGAAAGTAGAGTCGCGTCCGTATGATGTGCTCAATTCAGAAGAGGCTAGGGCAGAGGCCGGCGACAACGCAATGAGCCTTTACCACATTATTAAGCCCGAAATCGATTTTGAACCCGGCACGAGTGAATACGACCCTCGTGTTTACAGCAAGGCCACCGAGAACTTCGAGGCATTCCAACGCAACGGATGGCTTGTGCAGGACAAGGACGAGCACTATTACATTTATGCCCAGACTATGAACGGCAAGACCCAATACGGGCTTGTGGTCGGGGCTTATGTAGACGATTACCTCAACGGTGTGATAAAGAAACATGAGCTTACACGGCGTGACAAAGAGGAAGACCGGATGAAGCATGTGCGTGCGACAAACGCCAACATGGAGCCCGTGTTCTTTGCATACCCCGACAACGAGGTGCTCGACAATCTGATTAACCGATATGCTGCCACCGAGCCGGAGTATGATTTCATTGCTCCCATTGACGGCTTCCGCCATCAGTTCTGGGTAATTAGCGACCCTGCCGACATGCAAGCCATTACGGCGGAGTTTGCCAAGATGCCGTCGTTGTATATTGCCGACGGTCATCACAGGTCGGCAGCTGCGGCATTGGTCGGTGCAGAGAAAGCTCGCCAGAATCCCAACCACAGGGGCGATGAGGAGTACAATTACTTCATGGCTGTGTGCTTCCAGGCATCGCAGCTTACCATTCTTGACTATAACCGCGTGGTAAAAGACTTGAATGGGCTTACTGCAGATGAGTTCCTCAAGGCTTTGTCTGTAGATTTCGTAGTTGAAGACAAAGGCACCGACGCCTACCGTCCGTCTCGATTGCATGAGTTTTCGCTTTACCTTGACGGCCACTGGTTCAGTCTTGTGGCCAAGCCGGGTACGTTCGACGATGCCGACCCGATAGGGGTGCTCGACGTTGACATATCAAGCCGTCTCATACTCGACAAAATCCTTGGCATAAAGGATTTGAGAAGCGACAAGCGTATCGACTTTGTCGGTGGCCTGCGTGGCCTCGATGAGCTGAAACGCCGTGTAGACAGCGGTGAGATGCGGATAGCGTTGGCGTTGTATCCTGTGTCAATGAAGCAGATAATGGACATTGCCGACAGTGGAAAAATAATGCCCCCGAAAGCAACATGGTTTGAGCCAAAGCTTCGTTCGGGGCTGGTTGTACATAAATTGTCGTGATGATAGATGAGTATCTGACAATCGACGATGCGAAAATAGGCGAGGGATATTACTCCGAGAAGCGGAGTAAGTTCCTCGCTTTCGCCCATCATGTGTCCGACGTTGACGAGGTCAAAGGCATCATAGAGCAATATCGTAAAAAATATTTTGATGCCCGGCATGTTTGTTATGCCTATATGCTGGGTGCGGAGCGGCTGCAGTTCAGGGCCAATGACGACGGAGAGCCAAGCGGGACAGGCGGTAAGCCGATACTGGGCCAGATTAACAGCAATGAACTGACCGACGTTCTTGTTGTCGTCATCAGGTATTACGGAGGGGTGAACCTGGGAACCGGCGGACTGATAGTGGCATACCGCACGGCCGCCGCCGCCGCAATTGCAGATTCAACCATAGTTACCAGGCAGGTTGAAGAGCTGGTAAAATTCAGTTTCCCGTATGTGATGATGAACTCAGTCATGCGCATTGTAAAAGAGATGTCGCCAAGGATAATTTCCCAGACATACGACAACACTTGTGAGATGACATTTTCCATCCGCAATTCGGAGGCGGCGGTGCTTCGTGAAAAATTGGATAAATTATCCTTCGAATAATTTTGTCGTTTCAAGAAATAGTTGTATCTTTGCACTCGCAAAAATGAGGAAGGTTGGCAGAGTGATCGAATGCGCTGGACTCGAAATCCGGTATACCCTTTCCGGGTATCGGGGGTTTGAATCCCTCACCTTCCGCTTGGAGGATAAAAGGAAGCCTGACTAAAGGCTTCCTTTTTTGTTTTTTCACTGCAGGCAGGTTTCTATTATGATATTGAGTCGTTTTGTTGGCTCACTGGATAAATCCAGGGGGCTTTTTAG